>NZ_JBXAMO010000024.1:0-91714 GCF_058800725.1 Tardiphaga sp. GW822-FHT04G09
GCTACAGCGCTATGGAAAAGCGCGCTTCGCGAGCGGCATCAGACCAAAAACCTACACCACCACTTGGGACACGATCCATCACGACGTGCGCATTGTCTTGATTAAGTCGTTGAGACCAATCGAATAGAGCCCAGAGCACAAGCTCAAAGAGGCGGCGGAGGAAGATTGTGCGACGGCAGCCGATGTGCGCGGCCGCAATCCACGACCGGTTCTATGGGCATGCCCGTTTATGTCGCGCCGGAGGCCTACATCGCAGGGCGGATCCAGTTATTGCATTGTGGCCACCGGCCTTTGGGCGATTGCTCGGAAAGTCATCGCCCGCACGTTTCACGCGCGCTCCCTCATCTACTCGGATGAGCTTTGAGTAAAAAGAAAAGCGCTAAACTGCCACCTCTGCGTTGATTGCAGCATGTGGATTGTAGCCATCTACTTCGAAGTCCGTGATCCTATAGCCATCGATGCTATCGGGGCGACGCGTGAGCTTCATAGTTGGGAGTGGGCGCGGAATGCGTGAGATTTGCTCGCGCGCCTGCTCGAGGTGATTGAGGTAAAGATGAACGTCGCCTCCCACCCAGATAAGCTCTCCGGGGGTTAAGTCGGCTTGTTGCGCGAGCATCAATTGCAGAGCCGAAGCTCCGGTAAAGTTGAAGGCCGCGCCTAGCAGCAAGTCGCAGGATCGCTGATAGAGGAGACAGTTCAACCTTCCATCGCTCGTCACGTGGTACTGATAGACCATGTGGCATGGCGGCAACGCCATCGTCCCAAGCTCGGGCGGATTCCACGCGTGAAACAGCATCCGTCGGCTGGCCGGATTTGTTCTGAGGGTCTCTACGAGTTGCGCGATCTGATCGTGTTCCTGGCCATCTGCCCCAAGCCAGCGGCGCCATTGTTTGCCATAGACCGGGCCAAGATCCCCCCACCGCGTTGCGAAAGCATCGTCCTCAACAATGCGCTTTTCGAAATCAGCCTGGCTTATCGCTTCACCGGTTTCTTTCCGATAGTGCGCCAGCGGCCAGTCAGACCAGATTCTGACGCCCTCCTTCAACAAGACTTGAATGTTTGTTTGCCCCGTCAAGAACCAAAGCATCTCTTTGACCGCGAGCTTCCAGTAGACCCGCTTCGTCGTGAGAATCGGCACGGTCCCATCCGACAGGTCAAACCGAAACATCGCACCGAACAGTGCCTTGGTACCGACACCGGTCCGATCGATGCGCTGGTCGCCTCGTTTGAGCACTTCCGCGAGGAGATCGAGGTATTGATATTCGGGATGTCGCAATGGCATGCGCTGCGCCTCGTGGATCTGGGATATCTATCGCCGCCCTTGATGTCGTCTGACGCCGTCCCCATTCCGGTCACAACGTCGCAATTTTAGGCGTCCCGCTTTGCGCTTCTCGGAGGCAAACGCCGCTCTCGATCAAGGCTTCCGCCTTCTTACACCGCGACAGTTGGACAAAAAACTCTCGCGGGGAGATATCCCCGCTCGAAGCGCGAGCTTGACCTGTGGAGCCGGAAATCAGCTTTTCTGAATACACGCAAAAAGCGATTCGCCCAGTCCACCGAAGCCATCGGTTGAAGAACGTCGCGGTGAAGTCTTCTAGAATTAGAGAGGGCGATCCAGCGATCATTCACGCATCATACCGCTATGGCGGCCGACTTTCCGAATTGCTATGAAACATCAATGATATACATTCATTGAGCGAGGCGCTATGCCGGAAAACCTCGGTACGCCCAGGAAGACGTCGGCCGAGCGTTGATAGAGCTGGCAGGAAAGCTTGCCGTTGGCGACATAGAACTGGAACAGGCAATGGCAAGGCGGCAGCGCCATCTTGTCGATCTCGGCCGGATTCCACGCCGTTACGATCAGCCGGCGCGAGTCCGGGTTGCGCTTGATCATGTCGACGACGTTGGCAATCTGATCGATGCTGCGGCCATCTGCCGTGGGCCATGAGCGCCACTGCGAGCCATAGACCGGGCCGAGATCGCCGTTGGCGTCCGCCCATTCATCCCAGATCGAGACGCCGTGGTCCTTGAGATATTTGATGTTGGTATCGCCCGCGAGGAACCAGAGCAGCTCGTGGATGATCGCCTTCAGCGACAGTTTCTTGGTGGTGAGGACGGGGAAGCCATCGCTGAGCTTGAAGCGCATCTGATGGCCGAACACCGACAGCGTGCCGGTGCCGGTGCGGTCGTGCTTCTCGGCGCCGTCGCTCAGGATTCGCTCTAGCAGGTCGTGATACTGGTTCATGGTCGATCTTGCGGGCTCGTGAACGGGCGAACTTATCGCCTTGGCCGGTGGCCGGACACGCCGATTCCCGGATTATACCCGGAAAAGTGTGTCCCTGCCCGGCAAACGACAAGGGCCGGATCCCCTGGGGATCCAGCCCTTCGGATCCCTTGGGATCCAGCCCTTGAAATCAACCGGTTAGCCGGTTCCCGATCACATCGCCGGCTTCAATACCGCCGACCACTTCGTAACTTCGCTCTTCACCAGCTCACCGAGTGCGGCCTGGGTCCGGGCCTCCGGCTTCGGAATGTCCGAGCCGAGATCGAGGAGACGCTTCTTCACGTTCTCGTCGTCCAGCGCCTTGGCGGCGGCGGCATTCAGCTTGGCGGTGATCGCCGCAGGCGTGCCCTTGGGCGCGAAGATCGCGTTCCAGGCGGAGGCCTGATACTTCGGCAGACCGCCTTCGGTGGTCGTCGGGACGTCCGGCAGCGACGGGTTACGATCAGGCGTCGCGATGGCATAGGCCTTGATGGTGCCACCCTTGATCTGCGGAACCGCGTTGACGATCTGGTCGCACATATAGTCGACCTGACCACCGACCAGCGCATTCATCGCCGGACCGGTGCCATTGAACGGAACGCCGGTCGGCTTGATATCCAGAACCGAGCTCAGCAATTCGCAGGACGAATACGACACCGAGCCGACGCCGGCATGAGCCATGTTCAGCTTGTCGCTGTTCGCCTTCACATAGGTGACGAATTCCTTGAGGTCCTTCGGCGCGAAGTCCTTTTTTGCCAGGATCAGGATCGGCGTGCCGGCGAGCAGCGCAACAGGCTCGAAATCCTTTTCGGGGTGATAAGCGAGCTTCGGATACAGCGGCACGGCGGCAGCATGGGTGCCCATGTGGCCGGTGATGATCGTATAGCCGTCATTGGCCGCACGCGCCGCACGCGTCGCGCCGGTCGTGCCGCCCGCGCCGACAACATTCTCGATGATGATCTGCTGGCCGAGCGTCTTCGACATATCCGCAGCGACAATGCGCGCGATCACATCGGTCGGGCCGCCGGCCGCGAAAGGCACGATCATCGTGATATTGCGGGTCGGGTATTCCTGCGCCTGAACAGCAGTTGCGAATGCACCAAGGCCGACAATTGCCGCCAGGCCACTGATCGCCCCCCTGCGATTGAACAGCTTCATTTGATTTCCTCCGAGAATATTTTTGCCGCGAAAATGCCGACAGTCGCGGGACTGAATACAAGCAAAGGCCCGAAGTCTATTCGACTTCGGGCCGTGGCGTAACGACGCAGATGCGTGGAGAGCTTCGTCAGCTCTCGGATTCGACGAAGACTTCGTCGCGTTTCTTTCGCAGTGCGGGAAGCACAGCGAGGATCAGCAGGAACGCCGAGATGGCCATCAGAGTAGCCGACAGCGGACGTGTGAAGAACACCGTCGCATCGCCGCGCGAGATCAACAGCGCACGACGCAGATTCTCTTCCATCAACGGACCGAGCACCATGCCGAGCAGCAGGGGTGCCGGCTCGAAATCATGCTTAATCAGCCAGTAGCCGAGCAAACCGAATACGCCTGCGAGCACCACATCCATCGGTGCGTTGTTCACTGAATAGATGCCGATGCTGCAGAACACCACGATCGACGGGAACATCAGGCGATACGGCACACGAAGCAGCCGAACCCAGATGCCGACCATCGGCAGGTTGATGACGAGCAGCATCAGATTGCCGATCCACATCGAAGCGATCATGCCCCAGACGAGTTCGGGCTGCTTCTGCATCACCTGCGGACCGGGCACGATGCCATGAATGGTCATCGCACCAACCATCAGCGCCATCACGGCATTGGGCGGAATGCCAAGCGTCAACAGCGGAATGAACGATGTCTGCGCTGCAGCATTGTTCGCGCTTTCCGGCGCGGCAACGCCTTCGATGGCACCACGGCCGAACCGCTCCGGATGCTTCGACAGCTTCTTCTCAAGCGTATAGGCCGCGAAAGACGCAATGACCGCGCCACCACCCGGCAGAATGCCGAGGATGGAACCGAGGACGGTGCCGCGCAGAATGGCTGGCGCGGAGTCCTTCATGTCCTTCTTGGTCGGCATCAGGCCCGTGACCTTCTGCTGAACCAGTTGCCGATCTTCCTCGCCGCCAGCATCCAGATTGCGGATGATCTCGGCAAAGCCGAACAGGCCCATGGCGACCGTGGCAAAGCCAAGACCATCGGCAAGTTCGGGAATGTTGAACGACATGCGCGAGGCGCCGGTCTCGATATCGGAACCGACCATCGACAGCAGCAGACCGAACACGATCATCGCGATCGCCTTCAGCACTGAGCCCTTGGCGAGTACCACCGCGAAGATCAGACCGAGGACCATCAGCGAGAAGTATTCGGCGGGTCCGAAGGCCAACGCGAGCTTCGTCAGAGGAGCGCCGAGCACAGCGATCAGCACCGTCGAGACACAACCTGCGAAGAACGAGCCGATTGCCGCGATCGCGAGTGCCGGACCGGCGCGGCCCTGCTTGGCCATCTGGAAGCCGTCGAGCGCGGTGACGACGGAACCGGCTTCGCCGGGAATATTGACGAGGATCGACGTGGTCGAGCCACCATACTGCGCGCCGTAATAGATGCCGGCAAGCATGATCAGCGCGCCGACCGGCGGCAGACCGAACGTAATCGGCAGCAGCATGGCCACCGTGGCGATGGTGCCGATACCGGGCAACACGCCGACCAGCGTGCCGACCAGCGCACCGATCAGACAGAGCAGAATGTTGATCGGAATCGGAATCGACAGGCCCCCAAGGAAAGGCGGCGCCCACTGCACAAACTGGAAGACGGTCGCGAAGCCGAGACCGAGATTGGAAAACAGATCACCCATAGCGCCCTCGCCTTCAGCGGATCAGAAACGTCGGCCACATCTGCAGAGGCAGACCAAGCGCGTACGGAAATAGCAAAGCGCAGCCTGCCGTGAGGCAGGCGCCGACGATGAAGGCTTCCTTCCAGCGCGTCTCGGTCGAGCCGAGCGCCGCGATCAGGAAGCTCGCCATCGCGGAGAAGATCATCCCCATCGGGCGAATGCAAAGCGCAAAGCACAGGATCGCAAGCGCGACGAAGAGCGGACCGCGCCAATGGAACTTGGCCAGCGTGGGGCCTTCCGTGAAAACACCAACGACGGTCACGGCCGCACCCAGACCCAGCAGCAGAATGCCAAACATCCGCGGCGCGGTACCGGCACCGAACGAGAAGCCATGCATGCCCTGCAGATCGCTGGATGCCCACAGAGCAAATGCAGCAATAGCCACCAAAGCAAGGCCGCCGACAAAGTCCTGAGGGCCTTTGACCCAGCTCGGTAAGATAGATTTTTCCGGCGCTTGGCTCGGCGCATCACTCATTGGTACGTTCCCCTGTTACGAGCATGTAGCTCAAACAACATCGTTCGGAGACCGCCCAACGGCTCCGTGGTCAAGCTTGCTAGCGATTTTCGTCAGAGAACGCCAGCGAAACCAATAAGGCCTCCGGCAACCAACAACCATAGCGGGTTGAGCCGCGTGGCAAACGCCAAAACGGCGGCACTCCCCGTCACCAGAAACGCCGTCCAGGTGGTGTCGGAAGCGAACAGCAGAACCAGCCCGCTCGCGCTCATGAGACCGATTGATAAGGGCACCAACGCTGCCTGCACGATTCCCGGCCACTGTGCGTGGCCCGATCGCGAAAGCAATTGGCTGACATAATAAGCAAACACAGCTGTCGGCCCGCACATGGCCAGCGTTGCGACCAATGCGCCCATGACGCCGGCAACCTGACAGCCGATCAGTGTCACAATGAGAACGTTCGGCCCTGGCGACAGCTGCGAGATCGCAAACACATCGGCAAACTGCTTGTCGGACATCCAATGGTTTACATCGACCGTGAGCCGATGAATCTCCGGAATCGCCGAATTGGCGCCACCGACGGCAAAGAGTGACATCAGCCCGAACGACCAGGCCAGCGTGAGCAGCGATCCGGAGTTCGTATCATTCATGCAGCCGCCCGCCGTCGCGTCACGATGGTCAGGCCGATGCTGACAGGAATCGACGCCAGAAGGACTATCGGCAATGGCCATCGCATCACGCCAACTGCGACGAAAACGGCGACCAGCAGCGCCAAACTGACCGGCTCACGCTTCCTCAGAAGCGGCAGCATCATTCGGAGAATCACAGCGAACAGCAGTCCGACCGCAACGCAAGATACGCCGGCAAGTGTGCGCCGCAGCGCTTCGATATCCCCGAAGCGTGCATACAGGATCGCCAGAATGGTCACGATGAGCACCGGTGGCCCCAGCAATCCCGCAAAGGCTGCAATGGCGCCAGGCACACCACGAAACCGCGCGCCGAACACCACGGACAGATTGACGATATTCGGTCCTGGCAAAAAATGGCAAAGCGCAAAAGTCTCGTTGAATTCCTCGGCTGTCATCCAGCCATGCTGCTCGACGATCGCCCGGCGCGCCCAGACCAGAACGCCACCGAAACCGGCCAGGGACATCTTCGCAAAGGCAAGAAATAGCGTCAGCAGTCCCGGCGGCGAAGCCGACGCCAGTTCCACGATGGGAGCATCAGCCTGTGGTGAACTTGGATGCATGGTCCAGATCTAGGGCCATCCGGCAATTGGGCCAACCGGTTTTCGCCTGTTTCCACGCCAATCGGCGGTTGAAATGGCAGCCCGGCTGTATCGCGTCCAATCTGCGTCATATATAGAGAGCGCCAGCTTTTCGGCTGCTGACCTTGGGTCTCCGCCGGGATAGGATGGATGGTGACGCGAGTCGGCTCTCCGGCCTCGCCTTCACTCCAGATATGGCCACGACCAAGACAAGCAACGGGACCGACCGATGGCAACCGATCATATTCGATACGACGTGCTGGCGCGCGACGCCCTCCGTGGCGTGCTGCGCCGCGTACTGATCGACGCAGCCGAGCACGGCCTGCCCGGCGAGCACCACTTCTTCATCACCTTCGTCTCGACCGCCGATGGCGTCAAACTATCGCCGCGCCTGCTGGCCCAGTATCCAGAGGAAATGACTGTGATCCTTCAGCATCAGTTCTGGGATCTGGTGGTCACCGAAGATCGCTTCGAAGTGGGCCTGTCCTTTAACGGCATCCCCGAGCGCCTCGTCGTGCAGTTCAACGCCATCAAGAGCTTCTACGACCCCTCCGTGCAGTTTGGCCTGCAGTTCGAAACCGAGGTCGCCGCCGAGACCCCGGCTGCTGGCGCGACATCCGCAGCCACTGCGGCGTCCGCCCTCGCCGCTCCTCCGGCCCCCCCAGTAGCCACTTCGGAAGAAGAGCCGCCGAAACCGGGCGAAGGTGCAGAAGTCGTCCGTTTAGACCGCTTCCGCAAAAAATAATCGCAAGACGTTGTAAGGTGCCGGGGCCGCGTTCGCGCGGCCCCATTCTTATGCGCCGCACCCGGGAGAAGTCTCTGCAGGAAGCGCGGCATCGCAAGGACCGTAGCCATGGCCAAATCCTCGAAGACCTCCGCCCCCTCCGCCACCCGCACCGAAACCGACAGCTTCGGTCCGATCGAGGTCGCAGCGGATCGTTATTGGGGAGCGCAAACGGAACGGTCGCGACAAAATTTCAAGATCGGTCACGATCGCATGCCGATGCCGATCATTCGCGCGCTCGGCATTGTCAAACTGGCAGCGGCCGAGACCAATCGCGAACTCAAACTTCTCGAGCCCAAGCTTGCAAAGGCCATTGTGAGCGCAGCACGCGAAGTCATCGACGGGAAGCTGGATGATCACTTCCCACTCGTCGTCTGGCAAACCGGCTCCGGCACGCAGACCAACATGAATCTCAACGAGGTCATTGCCAATCGTGCGAACGAGCTTTTAGGGGCGGAACGCGGCTCCAAGAAGCCGGTGCATCCCAACGACCATGTCAACATGAGTCAATCGTCCAACGATTCGTTTCCGACTGCGATGCACATCGCGGCAACTCAGGGTATCGTGGAATATCTCATCCCCGCACTAAGCGAACTGCATGCTGCGTTGCGCAAGAAGGAAAAAGCCTTCGCAAAGATCGTGAAGATCGGACGCACACATACACAAGACGCGACGCCGCTCACGCTCGGGCAGGAGTTTTCAGGCTATGCCGCACAGGTCGAAAGCGGCATCAAACGCCTGCGAAGCGTCGTGAAGGATCTCTACCCGCTCGCCCAGGGCGGAACTGCAGTCGGAACCGGCCTCAACTCCAAGCCACGTTTTGCGAAGTTATTCGCGAAGCACGCAGCAACAATTACCAAGCTCCCTTTCATCACGGCACCGAACAAATTCGAAGCGCTCGCATCGAATGACGCCTATGTGTTTGCACACGGAGCGATCAACTCGGTTGCAACAAGTCTATTTAAGATTGCAAACGATATCCGGCTGCTCGGATCCGGCCCACGTTCCGGACTTGGCGAATTGATCCTTCCGGAGAATGAGCCCGGCTCATCGATCATGCCCGGAAAGGTAAATCCGACACAATGTGAAGCAATGACAATGGCATGCTGTCAGGTATTCGGTAACCACACGACAATTACGGTAGCTGGCAGCCAGGGTCATTTCGAACTCAATGTCTACAAGCCGGTGATGGCCCATTGCATGATGCAGTCCATCCAATTGATTGCAGACGTTGCGCGATCCTTCACAGCGCACTGCATCAATGGAATTCGCGCCGATGAAAAACGAATTCACGAGTTAATGGAACGATCACTGATGCTCGTCACTGCACTCGCACCCAAAATCGGTTATGATAACGCCGCGAAGGTCGCGAAGATTGCCCATGCGAACGGAACTACACTGAAAGAGGAAGCGCTGCGGCTCGGTTTTGTTAGTGCTGCAGAGTTCGATGTTCTTGTTCAGCCGGTCAAAATGATACACCCTGGGTGAGTAAGAATTTTTTTGCTCACAGCTTGTTGAGAATAACTCAGAAGGAAATAGTTATAATTCATATCTTCTAAATGGTTAGAATGCTCGCATATCAGACACGTTTTTCCTTGTGATACAGCAGAAGGTGATCTGGTTACGCGTCGTAATTGATTTCATTTTTCTGCTGAGCTTGTTTGGAACTACGGAGAATATTTTTAGGATGGATATCGAAACTGAATTCACCCTTGTCTCGTACAACTACTGGATGGTGAAGACGACGTTTCCCGCCCCATCATTTTTTTGAAAGACAAAGACAGGAGCGATCATGGGTGACCTGATCAATCTCAATCGCTTCAGGAAGCGCACTGCACGGGAGGAATCGGCAAAACAGGCCGATGTAAATCGTGCTCGCTTCGGACGTACTAAATCTGAACGAACATTGCAGGAGCAACGCACAGTCCGTGCGAATACCATGCTGGATCAGCATCACATCGATGGCGAGGACGCATCATGAAATCGCCCGTAGTTAAGAGATCGATCGTTGTTGCAGGTCACAAGACCAGCGTGAGTCTCGAAGAGGCGTTCTGGAACGGCATGAAGGAGATTTCGAATCTTCGCGACATGACGCTTTCAGAGCTGGTTGGTGAGATCGACACAAACCGTCAGCAGGGCAATTTATCGTCCGCGATTCGGCTGTTCGTGCTCGATTACTTCCGTACACGTGCCGTTCCGCAACAGCGGATGCCGGAGCACAATCTCTCGGCGTAAACACAGCCGACCTTCAGCAAATCGCTTCGCCGAAGGTCGTGTTTGTTCGCTGAGTCATCGTCAGAACGTCGGCCGCGCTGAACTCGCGGCCGGCGGTATCAGCACGAGCGGAGGCGCGGGCCTTGGCCTTGGCGCGCGCGCAGCACCAGGCGCGGGACGCACTTCTATGGGCGCGGGAAGCGGCGCCACCTGCTGACTAGCGACTGGCGGCACGGCAGAACGAGGTGCAGCGGCCTTAGCAGCAGGACGGCGTGGGTCACGAGCGGGAAGTAGCACATCGGAAGGTGCCGAGGCTGTCGGCGGATCGCCCGCTGGCGCCTGTATGTCGATGGGCAGTGATGCGGAGGGCGGAGGAACGGCGATGGGCGCAGCCGTTGGTGGCAACTCACCGCGCTCAAGCGAATCAAGCCGGCGCGTCTCGCGATCGATCGCACGCACTGCAAGCCAGGATGACAACGCCGCTACATCAAGCGTGCGATCGAACTTGTCAGGCGTTCCCACCACGAAGATCTGAACTTCCGGTCGAACGCTCGACGTCCCGACGGTCGTGCCGGTCAATGTCGCGCGCATATCCACCTGGTCGGCAACGATGTCGTAACCTCCGGACACGATCGCACGTCCTCCTTCGCCATCGAGCGTCGTCGCACCAACGCGCAGGCGGCTATCCTTGATACTGAACGGAACCTGCACCGCAGTTACGGACAATGTACCGGCGGTGATCGCCGTATCGACGATCTGCCGCAGCTTGGCGTCATTCGTGGCCTGTCCGGAATCGCTGGCACGAATGGCAGTGTCGAACGCACGCGGGTCGAGCCCATTGATGCGCGCCGCGTCGATCGTCAGCAATCCACTACCGGACATCGCACCTTCCAGAGCCGAGACACTACGCCCCTGACTGGCCAGCGCCATCCGCAGTGATGTCTTGCCCGCGGGCATTGCCAGTGAGCGATAGCGCAAGGCCGCTCCGTCTACGCCGGAGAATTGCACGCGAGCGCCAAGCGCATATCCGGTGATCGATGGCTTGAGATCGACATCAGCCGTGATTTCGCCGCCGCCGACGATACCCTTGATCGTATCGATCGTCAGGGCCTGGCCGTCGCTCTTCACGATGCCGCTGACAGGACGCAATTCAATGCCGCCGGGCAACGTCCCGCTCAGAGCCTGAAACGCCAACTGACCGCGCCATCCTTGCAGTACTCCCTGCCCGATAGGGTCCGTGACATCGCGCCCTCGCGTGCCCACAGCGAGACCAAGGGCGGGCCCGAGTTCGATCGCATCTATGCCGATCTGCCCATCGATGACTTTCTCAGCACCCAGCGTCAGTGCAATACGGCCACGCACGCGCGAACCGGCCAAGCTGCTGTCGATATCGTCAAGCGTGACCTTGTCGCCGTTCAACGTGAGCCGCGATGACAGGCTGACATTCTGCGCGGCTGCATCCGAAGGTTTGAGAGCGACCAGCGGAGCAAGGTTGGCGCGCCGTATCGCAAGCGCGAGCGATGCTTTCGATGAGCCCGCCCAAGGTTCCACACTGCCCTGCACATCGGCATCGATATCCGCGCCGGACAACTTCGCCGTGACGCGCAGCGGCGCATGCCATTGCCCTTTCGCCGATCCTTCAAAATTCACGATGGCATCGCTTGCGGTGATCGCATTACTCAGACCCAGCAATGCGAGAAGTTGCCCGCCCTGCCCGGCCAATTTGGAATCGAGCGCCACATCGCTGCGCGACAGTTCAGTGAGGTCAACGCCACGCATCGCTGCGATGGGAGGAGATGCGGTCAGAATCGTCGTCCCCTTCACTAGCGGCGCATCGATATCGAACACGGCGCGCGCATTTGTGCGATCGGCGCGTTGTTGATCCTTTGCCAGATCGAGCGACAGTTTGACGCGAACCGCGCCGGGCGTCGCCGTCATGGAGTTGAGCCTCGACGCAACAGACGGCGCCAGCGGCGCGAGCATGTTGCTGATCTGACTCATCGATGCGGATGTGGCGTTGAGTGTCAGTCCGCCTGTGGCTTCCACGCGATCGAACGAAGCGCGGCCGTCGAGCATCAGGCCGGCGGCGTCACCAACTTTGAACCGATCGACCGAAATCGTCCTTGGGCTGTAGGCCAGTTGCGCCACGAACGGGCGCATCTCCTGCCCGGCCGACACAGCACGTGCGACATCGAGTGATACCTGCCCCGCATCTGGCCACTCGGCCTGCGGCTCACCAAGCGACCGGATCAAGGCCACCGCCGCGTCAAGATCAAGCCGATCGGCCTTCAGATCGGCATCGAAGCGGGAGCCGCCAGCGGCTGATGGATACGAATATGCAGCATGGCCTTGGACCGTACCGCCATCGATCTCCGCCTTGAGTGCCTCGATGACCAAGCGATTGGACGCCGAAGTGACATTGCCGCGAATGCGTAGCGGCTTCTGATTGCGCAAGCCAATGTCTGTTCGGCCTTTGAGCCACGCAGCAAGCGTATCCGGATCGGACGACTCGACCGCGATGCCCCCCTTGAAGCCATCCGATACACCTGGCTGTGCTGCGCCGCCGCTCAACGTGACATGGGTCGCGCCTGGCGCACGGAACTCGAGACGATCGACTGTCCACGTTGCTGCATCACTACGCAGGTCAGCGCCGATACTCTGCACGGGCTTTCCGCCGAGCATGATCTGCTCCACGCCAATCTCGATCTGCGTCGCCAGAGGCACCATCGGCATGCTCGACAACAGTCTGCGCAGCGCCGGCAATGGCGTGACGACAACGTTGGTCGCTTGATCCCTGGAGAGCAGGCGATCGGCATCCAGTTGCTTGGCCGACAGTACCGCATGCAGCAGCGGCGATGTGCCAAAGCGCATGTCAGCGAGACCAGCGAACCTGAAAGCGGTCTCTTCCGCGCCATAGCTGGCTTCAAGCGTTTCCATATGCGCAGCCGCCGGATCGGCCTTGACCTTGGCGAAGACGCGCCACGGCGTCGGCAGTTGATCGTTGGCGCCGCTGGCCTTCGGACCGGCCGGGCTTGCGAGAGTCAGTGCGCCGTCGAAGCGTGGCGTGCGATTGTCGAAGTTGAGCACGCCATCGAGATCGACGGACAAGGGCTTCTCGCCGGGGTCGACAGTAAAACGAACGCGCGTGCCGTTGCCGTCACCGGTCTGCCCGGAGGACAAACGGAACGGATAGCGCACACCGGACAACAGGAAATTGCCATCGCCGCGCATGGCGCCGGCTGCCAGCGAGCGGACATCGCCGCTGAAGACAACATCAAAGAGTTCGAGTGTATTCCTGCTTGCAGCATCGTGGAGTGCCATGCGACCGGTGACGTTCAGCCGATCAATAGCCAGCCCCCCCAGATTGAACGGCCCGGTCGAAGCCGGAAGTTCGATACGCCCCTGCGCATTGAGGCCGAGATCGACCGCAGCGCCGCCGATGGTGAGTTCTGTCGCGCGCCATTCGCCACGCATCAACGAACTCAGGCTGAATTCCACACTGAGATTGTCTGCACGAATCCTGCCGAGATCGTTGGGGCTGCCCACCGTGATCGACTGCAGTCGCAGCGCCGGCGCCGGCAGCAGCCGTGCCTCCAGCCCGCCACCGACGCGGACTGGAGCGCCAATCACACGCGTGGCTTCAGCCTCGAATTGCGGGCGGAACTGATTCCAGTCGATAAAATAAGGCCCGACCAGAGCAGCAATCAGCGCCAGGATAAATGCAATCGCCAGGCCGAGCAGTGTCGTCTGCACCGAATCTCCCCTCAAGCGCTCCAGCAGAATGTCCGCCTGCCTGTCAGGCAAACTGCATTGCAACACGCCACCGGGCACTACGCCTCACAGGCGTTGCACGGCCGCGCTGAAATGCGCGGGAACGCGTCTATTTATAGAGCGAATAGTGGCGAAGTCACAGCACGCAATGCGTGGCCAGATTAGCCATTCCATGCCGTCCGGTTGCGGCAAATCGCCCGGCTTCGATCAAGTCGAAGCGCCCTGCTCCAGCGGTTTTGCAGCGCCATGGGCGCGGTGCAAACGTCCCGCAACCGCTCTCACCTTGCCCGGCGACGCCATCCAGACCGCGAAGGTCGCGAGGACGCTGACTGCGATTCCCAGGGCAAAGGCCGGCGTATAAGTGCCGAAATGGTCGTGCAGAACACCCGTCACCAACGGACCGGCGGCGCCGCCGGCGAGCGCAGCGAGCATCAGCGTGCCGAAGATACTGCCGAAATGCTCGCCCTGGAAAATCTCGGAAACCACGGCGCCCATGATGGACGTCACGCCATAGCCCAGCAGGCCCTGCGAGATCACCATGACATAGACGAGCGCCAGGCTCGGCACGAATTCCAGCGCAATCAGGGACGCAAAGCAGATCGCGAAACCGACACCGCTGACGGTCCAGATCCATTCGCGGCCGATGCGATCGGACAAATGGCCCAGAAATATCTGGCCGGGCACGCCGAACAGGCTGACCATACCGAGCGCCCAAGCGGCGACACCCGGCGTGAAGCCGATGTCGAGCAGATACTTGGTTTGATGGACCTGGACGGCGTACCAAGCATACAGCCCGCCGAACAGGCCAAGCGCGAGCCACCAGAACCGCGCGGTTCGTATGGCGCGCGCCAGCGTCCAGTCGATACTGGCCCAGACCGGATCAACCACGTTGGATATATGCTTCGCCGACGAGGTCGGCGCCTGATCGCCATCCGGCAGGAGCCCCATGTCCTGCGGGCGTTTGCGCAGCAGCAAATTGATCGGCACGAGCACGACCAGCACCACGAGCCCCACCGCTGTGCAGGCCGTGCGCCAACCGGTCTGCTCGATCATCAGTTGCACCCAAGGCAGCACCGTCACCGACCCGATACCGACGCCGGCGAATGCGAGACCGATCGCGAGGCCGCGCTTGCGGCTGAACCAGTTCGGCAGAAACAGCGATTGTCCGGAATAGCCGAGACAAACGCTGCCGGCGCCGACCAGAACACCGATGGTCATGTACAAGTGCCACGGCTGCGTCGTCAGCGGCGCCAGCAACAGGCCAGCCGCCATCAACACGGTACCAAGTTCCATGACGGCTCGCGGGCCGCCGCGGTCCATCAGCTTGCCCATCAGTGGGCTCATGATCGCGGAAATCAGGAAGCCGAATGAAAAGGCGCCGGCGGTGACGCCACGGTCCCAGCCGAACTCCTGGAGAATCGGCGGGAAGAACAGTGAGAACGATGTCCGCGCATTGACCCCGATGGCCATGGAAACGAACGTGACGGCAACGATGACCCAACCATAGAAAAACGGTAGCCGCATCGGACGATGCCTTTTTTATTGGACGCATTCTGCGTCAAATCTTTTTTGATCGCGTCTTCCGTAACCGAAAAACACAATCCACGATAGAATACAAACAAAAATACAACTTTAAAATGCTTAAGAACCGTTAAGTATTGCCGCTTCTATCGAATTTTCCCGCCCGCATTCGGCGTGACCGGATGCGGCAACCTGGCATCACGCCTGCGGCAGGATTTTCCCCGGATTGAAGATATTGTCGGGATCGAGTGCCTTCTTGAGCGCCCGCATCGCGTCGAGCGCCTCACTGCCCAGTTCGGCCTGCATGTACTTTTGCTTGCCTTGCCCGATGCCATGTTCACCCGTGCACGTGCCCCCCATCGCCTGCGCCCGTTGAGCGAGGCGATGCATGAAGTCCTCTGCGCGAGCCACCTCGTTGGCGTCGTTGCGATCACATACCATCGAGCAGTGGAAGTTGCCATCACCGACGTGGCCGACGATCGGCGCCAACAGGCCGAGCCGCGCCAAATCTTCCTCCGTCGCAGTGACACATTCCGCGAGTTTGGAGATCGGCACGCAGACATCGGTGGCCGCGACATCGGAGCCCGGCCGCATACTCTTGACCGACCAGTAGGCGTCGTGACGGGCCTGCCAAAGCTTGGTGCGATCCTCCGGCTTCGTCGTCCACGAAAAATCGCCGCCGCCGCATTCCAGCGCGATCTCGTGAAAATTTCGCGACTGCTCGGCCACGTCGGCCTCGCTGCCATGAAATTCCAGCAGCAGCAGCGGCGTTTCCGGCAGCGTCAGCTTGGAATAGGAATTACAGGCACGAACCTGAGCCTCATTCAGCAGCTCTATCCGTGCCACGGGAATGCCGGTCTGGATCGCAAGGATCGTCGCCTGACAGGCACCTGCCACCGTGGCGAACGAACATGATGCGGCTGCCATGGTTTCAGGAATACCACGCAGCTTGATGGTCAATTCGCTGATGATACCCAGCGTGCCCTCGGCACCGACAAACAGATGTGTCAGATCATACCCCGCCGAAGATTTCTTCGCCCGGGTGCCGGTCTTGATGATCTCACCGTCGGCACGCACGACTTTGAGCGCGAGCACGTTGTCGCGCATGGTGCCGTAGCGCACCGCGTTGGTGCCGGAAGCGCGGGTCGAGGCCATGCCACCGAGCGACGCATCAGCGCCGGGATCGATGGGGAAGAACAAGCCCTGATCGCGCAGGTTTTCGTTGAGCGCCTTGCGGGTAACGCCGGGCTGGATCACGCAGTCGAGGTCTTCGCTGTGCACTTCGAGAATCTGGTTCATGTCGCGCATGTCGATACAGATGCCGCCCGCCGGCGCATTGACCTGACCTTCCAGCGACGTGCCCGTGCCGAATGCGATCACCGGCACCTTGTTCGCCGCACAAATCCGGACCACGTCCTGGATATCCGCGGTTTCCTGCGCGAACACGACACCGTCCGGTGGCTGGTTGGCGAGCCAGGTCGTGGTGTGGCCGTGCTGCTCGCGAACCGCTTGCGACGTCACAAGCCGATTGCCAAACCGCGCCGTCAGCGCTTCAAGCGCTGTGGCCAAGGCCTTCGGCTCCGGTCGTTTCAAATTGTTCGCAATGGTAGCCACAGCAGTCCCTCCGACGCCGCGGGACCGTGGCAAAGGTTGTATAACGGGTCAAGAGACGTGAGAGCAGGACAGGAATTACCGATGACTGAGCCAACCGACGATCTTCTGCAGCAACCCGTCCCTTTCAGGGCCCCGATCATGCAGATCGAACCGCAATGGATCGACTATAACGGTCATCTCAATATGGCCTATTACAACGTGCTGTTCGACCGGGCGATCGACGACCTGTGGCTCAAAATCGGGATCGGTCCCGAATATATGAAGGCACGCAACAACTCGACCTTCACAGCCGAGTGCCATGTTCGCTATGTCAGGGAAATCCACCTTGGCGACCCCGCGCAGGTGTCGATCCTGGTTGTCGCTGCGGACGACAAGCGCATTCACACCTTCAAGGAATTGCGCCACGCCACCGAGGGATGGCTGTCGGCGACGTCAGAGAACATGACCCTTCACATGGATATGACCGCCCGCAAGGTGGCGCCGTTTCCGCCGGATATCCGCGCCCGCCTGCAAGCGCTGGCCAAAGCACATCACTCCGCCGAGCGGCCAGAGGGCATCGGCCGATCGATCGGGATGCCCTCAAGGAAATAGCCCTAGATACGCCTGCGCCCGCGGACGAGGCCCACAATAGCCGAGATCAGGAACAGGACGAGGGCAATGAAAAAGATCGCCTTGGCGATTTCGATGGAAGCGCCGGCGACACCACCGAAGCCGAGAACGCCGGCAATGAGAGCAATGACGAGGAAGGTAACGACCCAGCTGAACATGGCACAAACCTCAGTTTTTGATTTTCGACGCGGCGTTCGCCGTCGCATTTGATGCTGAAACAAGCCGGAGCACGAACGAAAGTTCCCGACCCACGTACCGGCCGACATCACTGAAACGAGAGCGCCCCTGCATACCGAAGGCGTCAGATGAGCCCCATGCGGGGATAAGTCTGTCGCCAGAGGCTCCTCGCTCCTATATGCCCTCCTATCCTGCTAAGAAGGCTCCCCTTTAAGGCCCCACGGTGCCAACGTGGGCGGAATACGATTCGCATGAGTGACGCACGCAAAATGGCCGCCAACGATCTCCCTGCCTACCAGCCGGCGGCAGGCGGCATTGGTGCGCGTGCGCGCGCTGCCGCGGCGCCGACAGCCCAGTACCTGAACGGACTCAATCCCGAACAGCGCGACGCCGTCGAGACCCTTGATGGTCCTGTCCTCGTGCTCGCTGGCGCCGGCACCGGCAAGACCAAGGTTCTGACCTCGCGGATCGCCCACATCCTCAGCATGGGCCGTGCGCGGCCCGGCGAAATCCTGTCGGTGACCTTCACCAACAAGGCCGCGCGCGAGATGAAGCACCGGCTCGGCATCATGCTCGGCCAGGCGGTCGAGGGTATGCCGTGGCTCGGTACCTTCCACTCGATCGGGGGGCGCATCCTGCGCACCCACGCCGAACTGGTGCAGCTGAAATCAAATTTCACCGTGCTCGACACCGACGACCAGATCCGGCTGCTCAAGCAGCTCCTGCAGGCTGACAATATCGACGACAAGCGCTGGCCGGCGCGAATGCTGGCCAACCTGATCGACGGCTGGAAGAATCGCGGGTTGACGCCGTCGCAGGTGCCATCGGGCGAAGCGGCCGTATTCGGCAATGGCAAGGGCGGCAAGCTCTATGCGGCCTATCAGGACCGGCTGAAAACGCTCAACGCGGCAGACTTCGGCGATTTGCTGCTGGAATGTATCCGGCTGTTCCGCGAACATCCGGATGTGCTGAAGCAGTATCAGCAACGCTTCAAATATATTCTGGTCGACGAATATCAGGACACCAACGTCGCGCAGTATCTGTGGCTGCGATTGTTGTCGCAGGCGCCCGGTCAGCGCTTGTTGCCGGAAGCGGACGCACCTTCGGCGGATTCCAAGCCAGCCGCTCCGCTCAAGAACATCTGCTGCGTCGGCGACGACGACCAGTCGATCTATGGCTGGCGCGGTGCCGAGGTCGACAACATCCTGCGCTTCGAACATGATTTTCCCGGCGCCAAGGTCGTCCGGTTGGAGCGCAACTACCGCTCGACCGGGCACATCCTCGCCGCCGCCTCGCATCTGATCGCACATAATGAAGGCCGGCTCGGCAAGACTCTGCGCACCGAGGACGTCGATGGCGAGAAAGTCACCGTCACCGGCTCGTGGGACTCAGAGGAAGAAGCCCGCGCGATCGGCGAAGAGATCGAGGACCTGCAGCGCGCCGGCAACAAGCTCAACGACATTGCCATTCTGGTGCGTGCCTCGTTCCAGATGCGCGAATTCGAAGACCGCTTCGTCACCCTCGGCCTGCCCTATCGGGTCATCGGTGGCCCGCGCTTCTATGAGCGCGCGGAAATCCGTGACGCGCTGGCCTATCTGCGCGTGATCAATTCCCCCGCCGACGACCTCGCCTTCGAGCGTATCGTCAATGTGCCCAAGCGCGGCCTCGGCGATGCCACCGTGCAGATGCTGCATGATCACGCCCGCAGGCGTCGCATCCCACTCTCTGAGGCTGCCCGTCAGGTCGTCGAGACCGACGAGATGAAGCCGAAGGCGCGCGGCAGCCTGCGCGACCTGATGATGAGCTTCGAACGCTGGCGCAAGCAAAGCGAAGTGATGCCGCATACCGAACTCGCCGAAGTCGTCCTCGACGAAAGCGGCTATACTGATATGTGGCAAAAGGACCGCTCCGCCGACGCCGCCGGTCGCCTTGAAAACCTCAAGGAACTGGTACGCTCGATGGAAGAGTTCGAGAACCTGCAAGGCTTCCTTGAACACATCTCACTGGTAATGGACCGCGAAGGCGGTGCCGATGAGGATGCGGTCTCGGTGATGACGCTGCATTCCGCCAAGGGGCTCGAATTCGACAACGTGTTCTTGCCCGGCTGGGAAGAAGGCCTGTTTCCGCATCAGCGCGCGCTCGATGATCAGGGACGCGCCGGGCTCGAGGAAGAACGCCGCCTCGCTCATGTCGGCATCACCCGCGCGCGCCTCCGCGCGAAACTCTATTTTGCCACTAACCGCCGCATTCACGGCACCTGGAACACGACGATGCCGTCGCGCTTCCTCGACGAATTGCCGGCGGCCAATGTGGAGATCACGGAATCCAAGGGCGGTTCGGGCTGGGGCGGCGCCGGGGGCTACGGAGCCTCGCGCTTCGACAATGTTGAATCGTTCGGATCCAGCTATTCGACGCCGGGCTGGCAGCGCGCGCAGGCCAATCGTTCACGCGGCGGCGGACAGGGTGGCAGCGGCTTTAGTGAAGGCCAGTCGCCGTTCGGCGGCTCCTCTTCATCACGGAATAGGCGGCCGATGACTATCGAGGGCGAGTTGATCGCGAAGTCCACCGGTACGGAGTCCGACTTCACGCTGCAGGACCGGGTCTTCCATCAGAAATTCGGCTACGGCAATGTGACCAAGATCGACGGCAACAAGCTCACCATTGTGTTCGAGAAGGCCGGTGAGAAGAAGGTCGTCGACAGTTTCGTGGAACGCGTCTGAGAATGCCGGTCTATATCGCGCTCATTCAGAAGGATGCCAGCGGCACCTTCAACGTCTCGTTTCCCGATCTTCCCGGCATCGTCACCGCCGGTGACACCCTCGATGAAGCCATCGCGGAAGCCGAGGAGACGCTCGAATACGCGGCCGAGGACTGGCGCAATCCGGACGGCTCGAACGGCCTGCCGACGCCGCGTAGCATCGAGCAATTGACCAGCGATCCCAAATTCGCTGATGCCGCCGACGGCGGCACCATCGTCGAGATCGATTACGAAGCCGCGGAATAGCCCCAAAATCGCCTGCTCTGCGATTGCGCTGGCGGATTTCCGTTCCTATGTACGCACCCCGCGCCCGACGAAGCCCTTTCGGCGGCGTCGTTGGTGCGTCCCGGTATGACCGCCCGGTCCTCTGCCTTCCCCTTTTCGAACGATCATATCGCCGATGTCCCCCATCATTTCCGTTTCCAATCTGACCAAGAGCTATGCCTCGGGCTTCACGGCCCTGAAAGGCATCAATCTCGACATCAACCGCGGCGAGATCTTCGCGCTGCTGGGGCCAAACGGCGCCGGCAAGACAACGATGATCAGCATCATCTGCGGCATCGCCAATGCCACCTCGGGCAAGGTCACGGTCGATGGTCACGACATCGCCCAGGACTATCGCGCCGCGCGGTCGCTGATCGGGCTGGTGCCGCAGGAACTGCACACTGACGCCTTCGAATCGGTTTGGGCCACGGTCAGTTTCAGCCGCGGTCTGTTCGGTAAGCCGAAGAATCCGGCGCTGATCGAGAAAATCCTGAAAGACCTCTCGCTGTGGGACAAGAAGGATAACAAGATCATCACGCTGTCCGGTGGCATGAAGCGCCGTGTGATGATCGCCAAGGCGCTGTCGCACGAACCGCAGATCCTGTTTCTCGATGAGCCTACCGCCGGCGTCGACGTCGAATTGCGCAAGGGCATGTGGGAAGTCGTGCGAACGCTGCGCGCTGCCGGCGTCACCGTCATCCTCACCACGCATTACATCGAAGAAGCCGAGGAGATGGCCGACCGCATCGGCGTCATCAACAAGGGCGAGATCATCCTGATCGAGGAAAAGACCAAGCTGATGGAGCAGCTCGGCAAGAAGCAGCTCAAGCTGCATCTGCAAACCAGGGTCACGGAAATCCCGGCAAGCCTCGCGCCCTACAAACTCGAGCTCGCTGCCGACGGCAACCAGCTGATCTACAGCTATGACACGAAGAGCGAACGTACCGGGATCACCAGCTTGCTTGGCGATCTCCGCGAATCCGGCATCCGCTTTTCCGATCTCGACACCACGCAGAGCTCGCTCGAAGACATCTTCGTCAGCCTGGTGAGGAAGTAACATGAACTTCAGAGCTGTCCGCGCCATCTATCTGTTCGAAATGGCGCGCACCTGGCGCACCGTACTGCAGAGCATTGTTTCGCCGGTGATTTCCACCTCACTGTATTTCGTGGTGTTCGGCGCTGCGATCGGCTCGCGCATCACCTCCATCGAAGGCGTCAGCTACGGCACCTTCATCGTGCCCGGTCTGGTGATGCTGTCGGTACTCACGCAGAGCATTTCCAACGCCTCGTTCGGCATCTACTTCCCGAAATTCACCGGTACGATTTATGAATTGCTGTCGGCGCCGGTGTCCTATGTGGAAGTTGTGCTTGGCTATGTCGGCCCCGCCGCGACCAAGTCGATCCTGCTGGGCCTGATCATTCTGGCCACTGCCGGACTGTTCGTGCCGCTGCACATCCTGCACCCGTGGTGGATGCTGACCTTCCTCGTGCTGACGGCAGTGACGTTCAGTCTGTTCGGCTTCATCATCGGCATCTGGGCCGACGGCTTCGAAAAGCTGCAGGCAATCCCGCTGCTGGTTGTGACGCCTCTGACATTCCTGGGCGGCAGCTTCTACTCCGTCAGCATGCTGCCGTCGGGTTGGCGGACCGTCACGCTGCTCAATCCCGTCGTGTATCTGATCAGCGGCTTCCGCTGGAGCTTCTACGAGATTTCCGATGTCAGCGTCGTGTGGAGCCTTGCGGTGACCTTCATGTTCCTGGTGCTCTGCATGTTCGCCGTCTGGTGGATCTTCAAGACCGGCTACAAGCTGAAGAACTGACTCAAGACAATCCAAAACGGCCCGGTGAGAACCGGGCCGTTTTCATTTCAACCGCGATCGACTCAGCGATAGCAGCGGAAGTGGTGGTGACGATCATAGTAACCGCGGCAACGGCGCCCGCCGCCTTCAGGAATGCCGAGCACACCCTTCACGCCGCCCACGGCCGCACCGACGCCGAGACCAACTGCGCCACCGACCACACCACCGACCGGCCCGGCGGCGCGATTGCCGTCACGGTACCCTTGGTTGGCACCCTGCTCACCCCCCCGGAAAACGCCCTGCGCCTGCGCAAAATGCGGCATGGCGACCAAAGCCAGCACGCTGGCGGCGAATGCCAGGCGGGTCTTCATCGACGAACTGATCGGCAACACAGCGGTCTTAACGGTCATGTGAGCTTCCCTCTGAGCGGCAAGAATTCGCCGCTTGCGATTGTGGGAGGGTAACGCGCGACCAAGGAACCGGTTCCATCTGGGTCCAATCGAAGCTTCCTATCGCGCACA
Organism: Tardiphaga sp. GW822-FHT04G09; assembly: GCF_058800725.1. Classification (NCBI taxonomy): domain Bacteria; kingdom Pseudomonadati; phylum Pseudomonadota; class Alphaproteobacteria; order Hyphomicrobiales; family Nitrobacteraceae; genus Tardiphaga; species Tardiphaga sp. GW822-FHT04G09. Next base: position 22,907 of record NZ_JBXAMO010000024.1, read on the forward strand.
GGCTTAGACGTCCCGAGCCGTGTTTCGGCCCATTCGCCGCCTTGGTGCCGCCTAGCCCAACATTAAGGATGCACGAAACTGTCACTGGAAACTCGAACGCCCGGTATGCATATTGGGTCAGGGACGGCAGGCGTTACAACAGGTTACGGCCCGGAGGCCAAGGTAAGATGCGTTCGTTTTACATGACCCTTGCGGGTCTCGCCGTTTTTACCGCCGCCAGCACTGCGCAGGCCAAGATTGCCATAACCATCGACAAGGATGCCCAGCAGCTGACCGTCGTTCAGGACGGCGTCGAAAAATATCGCTGGCCGGTCTCGTCGGGCCTTCCGTCCTATGAGACCCCGAACGGCAGCTTCCAGACATTCCGCATGGAGGAGGATCACTTCTCCAAGGAGTTCGACGACGCACCGATGCCCCATGCCATCTTCTTCACCAAGAAGGGCCACGCCATCCACGGCACCGATTCCGTGAGCCGCCTGGGCTCGCCCGCCTCCCACGGTTGCGTCCGGCTGTCGCGTGAGAATGCCGCGACCCTGTTTGCCATGGTGAAGGCTGACGGCGTGCTCAACACCACCGTTACGCTGACCGGCTCCTCGCAGGTCGCCCTCGCCCGCAACCCGCGTCCGGCGAAGCCATCAGCCGTTGCCCGCCGCGACATCGCACCCGCCACACCGTCCTATGACGCCGCCGGCAATCCGATGGATCTCACCCCGCAGGCCGTGGCGCCGGGCCGCCGCGTCGTGCGCCAGGTCCAGCCCGCAGATGACGATCGTTACATCTATCCGGCCGGTGGCAATGACGGTCAGCGCTATCCGGCCCCTCCCGGCTATCGCCGCATGACCGAAGCCGAGACCCAACAGTATTACGCCAATCGCGGCTATTACAGCCGGCAGTATCCGCCGCAGGCCTATGCCCCGCGGCCGTATCAGCCGCGCGGCTTCGGCGATTACTGAGGGAACATTTGTGACGCCTTTCCTCGACGCGAACCGGCGGTCCGCTTCGCTTGAAAACGCTTCAGTTGTCCCCGTCCCGTAGCCGGCGCCACACGGCGCCGAGCACGTTGGAATAGTCGTCGGTCCAGACCCGCTGATCGTCTTTCGCCTCTGTCAGGGCCCATTGCGATGACGTCGCGATGGACCCGACGTCTGCCGCATCATGTGCCGAGATGACGACGTTGGTCGAGAAGATGTATTCGTTGTCGCGGCCGGAATCCTCCGAATAGACCCAGCTCTTCATGTCATTGGCATCAGCAATGCCGACCACGACACTGGCGAGTTCGAGATGGCGGTTCGACACATGCATGACGACGGCGCCCTGCGGAGCGAGCTTCTCCTTGTAGATCTCCATCGCCTCCTCGGTTGCCAGATGGATCGGGATCGCATCCGACGAATAGGCATCGACGATGATGAGGTCGTAGGCGCCGTCCGGTTCCTTCGCGAAGGTCAGGCGCGCATCGCCGATCACAGGTTTAACGTCCGGCTCGCACTTCTGGATGTAGCTGAAATATTTTGGATCCCTGGCCGTATCGACCATCGACTGGTCGATCTCGAAGAACTTCCAGTCCTCGCCGGGCGCTGACGCACAGGTCAGAGATCCCGAACCGAGCCCGATCACTGCCACGCGCAACGGCCCTCCCTTGCGGGCACGTACCGCCGTGATCGCCTGCCCGATGCCACCGTCTTTGTAATAATAGGAGATCGGCTCCGGTCGTCCGGTCACCGGCGTGCCGTCGTCGTTCAAATATTTCTCGGCGCCGTGAATAGTCGTGCCATGCATCAGCACGTGATACTGGCCGTTCGGTGTCACCACGATCTTGTGCACGCCGAAGAAGCTGCGCACGGTCTCCACCCGGCCATCATCCGCCGGGTAGAATCGGATCAATGCCAGCGCAAGGACCGTGATCGCTGCGAGCTTGAGCCGATCGGCGCGTAGCAGGATTGCAACGATCATGCCGACGACAGCAACGGTGCTGACGACATAGACGCGCTGGGTATCGATCCAGGTAAACAGCTTGCCGGTCGTATAACTCGGCAAGATCAATGCGATTGCGGCAACGGCCAATGCGATCCAGTACCAGCGCGCCCAGCCGGAATAGCGCTCCGGCAATGCGGGCCGGCACAGCACGGCAAATGCAATCAGGATTGGATATTCCGCGATCCATGAGAATGTGAACGGCGCGATGAGGCCGGCAAACAGACCACCGACCATGCCGCCGAACGACAATGCAACATAGTAGCCCGTGAGATACCATGCGGCGGGACGCTGCCGGGCCAGTTCACCGTGGCACGCCATGGCGATGATGAAGAAGCACAGCAGGTGACCGCCAAGGGTAAGCAACAGATTCTGTTCGCCGCCGATCGCGAGCAGCACGATGACGCCGGCGATCGCCAGGGGCTGCAACATCAACATCCACGCATGCGGCAACAGCGGTCGTGACTGGAACACCAGCACCCAGGTCAGCAGATAGAGCGACAGCGGCAACACCCAGAGCAGCGGTGCGGCAGCGACGTCGGTCGAGATATGCGCGGTGACTGCGATCAGCAGGCCGGATGGCACAGCGGCGAGGAAAATCCAGCGCGCACGCAACGCCGAGCTTGGCGCCGGTGCATCGACGGGGTCGGCGCCCGGTGTGGAAACGGCAACCGGCGGCGATTTCATCAGCAACACGCCGCAGCCGGCGATCAGCAGAATCAGCAGACCGTAGCCTGACGTCCAGATCAGATTCTGCGTCCGCAGCGAGAACATCGGTTCGAGCAGCACCGGGTATGACAGTAGCGCGAGGAAGCTGCCTATATTCGACGACGCATAGAGGAAATACGGATCGTGACCGTTGGGATGGCCGGTGCGCACGAACCAGGCCTGCAGCAGCGGATTATTCGCAGCGAGCGCAAAGAACGGCAGGCCGATCGACACAGCGAACAGGCCGAGCAGCCAGAACGCATAGCCACTCTCCGGCGGCGTGCTCCAGCCCGACGCGATGGACAGCGGCAATGTCAGCAGCGCCAAGATCAGCAACAGGATGTGAACGACGACCGGAATGAAGCGGCTGCGCAGTTGCATCAGGTAATGGGCATAGGCGTAGCCGCCGAGCAGCAGCGATTGGAAAAACACCATCGCCACCGACCACACCGCCGGCGACCCGCCGAGCCGCGGCAGCACCATCTTGGTGAACAGGGGCTGCACCGAGAACAACAGGAGCGCGCTGGTGAAGATCGCCGCGGTATAAACCACCAGAAGGAGCCGGTTGCGGGAGGCCGAGTTTGGGGCGGCGACGGGCTGCGACGAACTCATGAAGGCTCCAGCATATTGCACGGCAGAAAAGCGAAAATCCGGCCGGTAACCGGCGGCCGGGAATGGAGCATATGGCACCGTTCCGGGCAATGCGCGCTAACTATGGAACCACAATCGTGATGGGCGGCCTTGTGCCGCGCGCGCGGCTCTTCGATAAAGAGGGCCCTATTTTCGTTTGCAAGCTTTGTTGAAGCGGACATGTCAGACACGGACGTTTTGATCATCGGCGCCGGTCATAACGGCCTCACTTGCGCGGCCTATCTCGCCATGAGCGGGCTGCGCGTGAAGGTGGTGGAACGCCGCTCCGTGGTCGGCGGCGCCGCGGTGACACAGGAGTTTCATCCCGGCTTCCGCAATTCCGTCGCGGCCTACACCGTCAGCCTGCTCAACCCGCAGATCGCCGCCGATCTGAAGCTGGCCGAGCATGGCCTGCGGATTGTCGAGCGCAAGGCGCAGAATTTCATTCCCGCCCCCGACGGCAGCTATCTGCTGACCGGCGAAGGTCGCACCCAGCAATCCGTTGCCAAGCTCAACGCGCGCGATGCCGAGCAGATCGGTGCATTCTCTCATGAACTCGAAGTCATCGCAGATGTGTTGCGCGCCTTCGTGCTGCGCGCGCCGCCGAATGTGGTGCAGGGTTTTGGCTTGGCCACCATCAGCGAGGCCATCAACGCGCTTGGCACTGCCAGGATTCTGAACGCCCTGAGCATCGAGCAACAACGCGTATTGCTCGATCTGTTCACCTGCTCCGCCGGCGAGATGCTCGACGACGTGTTCGAGCATGATCTGGTCAAGGCGCTGTTTGGCTTCGATGCCGTTGTCGGCAACTATGCGAGCCCCTACGCTGCTGGCTCGGCGTATGTGATGCTGCATCATGCGTTCGGCGAAGTGAACGGCAAGAAAGGCGTCTGGGGTCACGCCATCGGCGGCATGGGCGCGATCACGCAGGCCATGGCCGCCGCGGCACGCTCGCACGGCGTGCAGATCGAACTCGACAACGGCGTACGCGAAGTGCTGGTCGAGCGTGACAAGGTCGTTGGCGTCATCCTCGACAATGGCGAAAGCGTGCGTGCCAAGTACGTCGCATCCAACGTCAATCCGAAACTGCTCTATACGCGGCTGATGCCGGCGGATGCGCTGCCCAAGCCGTTCCTCGATCGCATCCGCAACTGGCGCAATGGCTCCGGCACATTCCGCATGAATGTCGCGCTGAACGCGCTGCCCTCATTCACCGCACTGCCCGGCAATGGCGACCATCTCTCGGCCGGCATCATCATCGCGCCGAGTCTGGACTATATGGATCGTGCCTGGCTCGATGCGAAACAGCACGGCTGGAGCCGAAAGCCCATCGTCGAGGTGCTGATCCCCTCGACGCTGGACGACAGCCTGAGCCCGCCGGGCCAGCACGTGGCCAGTCTCTTTTGCCAGCATGTTGCGCCGACACTCCCGAACGGCGCATCGTGGGATGATCATCGTAACGAGGTCGCCGACCTGATGATCAAGACGGTGGACGACTACGCGCCGGGCTTTGCCGCCAGTGTGATCGGCCGGCAGGTGCTATCGCCACTCGATCTTGAACGCGACTTCGGCCTGCTCGGCGGCGACATCTTTCACGGCGCGCTCAGCCTGAACCAGTTGTTCTCGGCGCGCCCGATGCTCGGCCATGCGGATTATCGCGGGCCGCTGAAGGGGCTCTATCACTGCGGCTCCGGCGCCCATCCCGGCGGCGGCGTCACGGGCGCCCCCGGCCACAATGCGGCCAGGGCGATCCTCAGGGACCACCGGGCGCTGTTCGGCTGAGGACATCCTGTGGATAAGCCTGTGAACAGGCGGTGGATGGGTCCTGAATAAGCCTGTGCGGAAGCGCGGGATGACAGCGGTATATTCGTCCCATAACCCTGTGTGCGGCCGGTGCCTCGACCCTGTATCGCCGCATGGATAAACCCTGTACGAAGCGCGCATAAGCTTGTGCAGACCCTGTTCACGACGCCACCCGGACCCGCGATGACCACGCCCCAAGGAACCAGCCGCGCCACCTTCGCCGTCGGCGACGAATTCAGCGCCAAGCGCATCGTCGATCTCCTTACCGAGAGTTTCGAGGAAGGCCAGGCCGCGATCGCTGCCTTCGAGAGCCCGGAAGGCCGCTGGGACGTCACCGTGCATTTCGCCGACCCGCCCAACGAAGCCTCGATCCGCGAGCTCGTCAGCCTTGCCTCGGATGACACCGTGGCTGACAGCATCGTGTTCGACAGCATCGAGGCCAAGGACTGGGTCAAGGAAAGCCTCGAAGGCCTGGTGCCGGTCCGCGCCGGGCGCTTCATCGTTCATGGCCAGCACGACCGCGACAAGGTGCGGCCCAATCAGTTGGGCATCGAGATCGAAGCGGCGCTTGCTTTCGGTACCGGCCATCACGGCACCACGCGCGGGTGCCTGATCTATCTTGATTATGTGCTGCGCGCGAAGGCGCCGAAACGGATGCTCGATTTGGGTACCGGCACCGGTGTGCTGGCGATTGCTGCCGCCAAGGCGACCAAGCGCCGCGTCCTGGCGACCGATATCGACCCGATGTCTGTGAAGGTGGCGCGCGAGAACATGCGGCTCAACGGCGTCGGCAATCTCGTGGATACCGTCTGCGCCACCGGCTTTTCCTCGCCGGCTTTCGGCGATCGCGCGCCGTTCGATCTGATCCTGGCGAACATCCTCGCCAATCCACTTCGCGCGATGTCGACCGACATGGCACGACACCTCACGCGCAACGGCATGGTAATCCTGTCAGGCCTGTTGCCGCATCAGGCGATGAGCGTGATCGCCGCCTATCGCGCCCGCGGGCTGGTGCTGCGCAAGCATCAGATCATCGAAGGCTGGAGCAGCCTGTTGATGCAGCGCGCCGGCTGATACGCCAGCCTGCACACGCCATTTTCCGAGCACGGAATAACGACGAATATCTATTGAGAGCCTGCAGGTCGTGACCTGCCGGTTCGCTACTTCAGGGGCGGCACGTCGCGACGACGGAGTGTCGCATTTTCCAGTCGCTCGGCGCGCGTTACGCGGGCTTCGACGAAACGGCCCAGAATCTGGACGATGCCGCTGCGTTGATTTGGCTGATTGGGCGGGACTTGAGTTGACTGAATCTGGGTGGGTGGGGAATGGCCAAGCGTGGCCGGTGGCGAAATCTTCTCGAACGTAAAAGCAGGCATTGTGTATCCCCTCTTCGTTGAGTTGAGACACTCTGAATGGCCAGGCATCGCGCCGACAACACAGGCCGGGGGACGTTGTTCCATCCGGTTGAACACAACCATCAAATTTCAAGCATAACTTGTGCCAGATTTGCGCAACCCTGCCCCTCGATTGCAGGCCTGACGGTGCACCCATAGGATAATCCCGCGATGTTCGAAGCCCATTTCCAGACGTTTGAAGAGCCCGAAAGCGGCGTGGCGCTGACTGCGCGGCTGGCCGCATTTCGCGAGGAATTGCTGCGCCGGAAACTGACCGGCTTCGTGATTCCCCGCGCAGATCAGCAGCAGAATGAATATGTGCCGCCGTCCGACGAGCGGCTGGCCTGGCTCACCGGCTTCACCGGATCGGCCGGCATGGCCATGGTGCTGCTGCAGGAAGCCGCCGTGTTCGTCGACGGCCGCTATACGCTTCAGGCGGCCAAACAGGTCGATGTGAATGCGTGGAGCATCCAGTCGCTGGTGGAGCCGCCGCCGGAGACCTGGCTCACGGATCACCTCAAGCCCGAAGACCGCCTCGGATTTGATCCGTGGCTGCACACTTCTGCGGCAGTCGAGCGGCTGGCGGCGGCCTGCACAAAGGCCGGCGCCGAGCTGGTCGCCGTCGACAGCAATCCGCTCGACCAGGTCTGGACCGAGCGCCCGGCGCCGCCCCTCGGCGCGGTGTCGATCCATCCCCTCGCCTATGCGGGCGTCTCCGAAGCCGACAAGCTCGCCCAGATCCGCACCGAGATCGACCGCCTCGGCGTCGATGCCATTGTGCTGTCGGATTCCCACGCGGTGGCCTGGACCTTGAACATCCGCGGCGCCGACGTCTCGCATACGCCGCTGCCGCTGTCCTATGCACTGGTACCGAAGACCGGCCGGCCGCAGATCTTCATCGATCATCGCAAGCTCTCCAACAGCACGCGCAACCATCTGGAAGTCTCGGCCGATGTGAAGGAGCCGGATGCGCTGACATCCGCGCTTGCCGATCTCGCCGCCTCCGGCGCATCCATCGCACTCGATAATGCGACCGCTGCCGATGCGCTGAGCCGGTTGATCATCTCCTCCGGCGGCAAGCCTGTGCGCGGCAATGATCCCCTCGCTTTGCTCAAGGCCGTGAAGAACCCGGTCGAGATCAAGGGTACGCAGACCGCGCATCGCCGCGATGCGGTGGCACTCGCGCGCTTTCTCGCCTGGATCGATCGCGAGGCGCCGAAAGGTCACCTCACCGAGATCGACACTGTCGAGGCGCTGGAGACGTTTCGCCGCCAGACCGGCGCGCTGAAGGATGTGTCGTTTCCGACCATTGCCGGCACCGGACCGAACGGCGCCATCGTGCATTACCGCGTCACCCGCAAGACCAACCGCCGCATCGCGCTCGGCGATCTGCTGCTGATCGATTCCGGCGCGCAATATGAAGACGGCACCACCGACGTTACCCGCACCATTGCGATTGGCGAGCCGACCGACGAGATGCGCGACCGCTTCACCCGCGTGCTGCGCGGCCATATCGCCATCGCGCGCGCCGCGTTTCCCGATGGCACCACCGGCGCGCAGCTCGATACGCTGGCGCGGCAGTTTCTCTGGCATGCCGGCCTCGATTTCGCCCACGGCACCGGACACGGCGTTGGCAGCTATCTGTCAGTGCATGAAGGCCCGGCGCGCATTTCCAAGCTCGGCACCACGCCGCTCAAGCGTGGCATGATCCTCTCCAACGAGCCCGGCTACTACAAGACCGACGCCTTCGGTATTCGCATCGAGAATCTCGAACTGGTTGTCGAAGCCCATATCGAGGGCGCCGAACAGCCGATGAATGCATTCGAGACGCTGACGCTTGCGCCGATCGACCGCCGGCTGATCAACACCCATCGCATCAGCAAGCGCGAGCTGAAATGGATCAACGACTATCACGCCCGCGTTCGCCGCGAGGTGATGCCGCTGCTCGACGATGAAGCGACGCGGGTCTGGCTCGAAGCGGCGACCGAACCGCTCACGCAGCCACAATAACAACAAGAGAACTCAACTCACGTGAATTACAGCCCGCCCGTTCCCAAAGTCGACGCCGTCGACCTCTCCACATCGCGGGTGATGCTGCTGTTGCTGGTGGTGATGACCGGCATCGCGCCGATCTCCCTCTATATGCTGGTGCCGGCGCTGCCCGAACTCGCCCGCACCTTTGAGGCCGACATTTCCATCGCGCAGATGACGGTCTCGCTCTACATGGTCGGTCTCGCTTTCTCGCAGCTGATCATGGGGCCGCTCTCGGACAGATTCGGACGGCGTCCGGTGCTGCTTGCGGGTCTCGGCCTGATGGTGATCGCCGGCATCGGCTCGAGCTTCGCGCTGACGCTGCCGCAACTGATCGCCGCACGTTTCTTCCAGGCGCTCGGCGGCGCAACGGGCATGGTGATGAGCCGCGCCATCATCAGGGATCTCTATCCGCGCGAGCGCGTCGGCGCGATGATCAGCCTCGTGATCGCCGTGATGATGATCGCGCAGATGCTGAGTCCGCTCGCCGGCGGTCTCTTAGAAACCGGCTTCGGATGGCGCGCGATCTTCTATGTGGTCACCGCATCGTCTGTTGTCGTCACGCTGGCGATCGCATTTTTCCTGCCCGAAACGAGACGGCGTGCTGCCAGTGACGTGAGCGGCGGCGGCTTCATCGCCGACTCCCGGGTCCTACTGCGCAGCCGGACCTTCATCGGCTATCTCCTCTGCTATGTCGTGGCATCGTGGATCATCTTCACCTTTGCCGGCGGCGGTCCCTATGTGGTGGTCACGCAGATGGGCCGGACATCGGCCGAATATGGCGCATGGTTCGCGACCTCGGGCCTGGCCTATCTCGTCGGCAATCTCTGTTGCGTGCGCTTCGCGCCGCGCCGGACCATCGAACAACTGATCTGGTTCGGCCTCGCGCTGCAATTCGGCGGCGCGCTGCTCAATGTGGTCTGGGGCCTCACCGGCCTGAACCAAAATCCGGCCTGGCTGTTCCTCACCCATATGATCGTGATGTTCGGCAATGCCTTCGTGATGTCGAACGGCGCCGCGGGTGCGCTCAGCATTCGTCCGCAGGCCGCGGGCACGGCATCCGGCATGATGGGCTTCCTGCAGATGGGATTGGGCTCGCTGTGCTCGCAGTTCGGCGCCTGGCTCGGCGGCCATTTCGCCACGCCTGTGCCGCTGAACATTGCACTCGTCGTGCTGTCCTGCGGCTGCGCCGCAGCGATGATCTTTCTGGTCCCCCGCCGCAAGACCGTAGTGACGGAAGAACTGATCGAGCAGGCCGAAGGCGAAGAAAGCGGGTTGTTGTGATCGCGTAGGATGGGGTGGGCGCCTTCGAAATAGGCGCTCTTCTCCCCACTGCGCAGTGATCGTAGGATGGGGTGAGCGCAGCGAAACCCATCGCTTTCGTGCGCGTGAATGATGGGTTTCGCTTCGGCGCAAGATGCGCCTGCGCTCACCCCATCCTACGGCCTCATCGGGTTCAACTGTCAAACAGCCACGTGCTCTCCAGACATGCGTCGTCGCCCCTGTTGTTTGCGGCGCGGGGGCGCCGTCGTCGCTCGCATTCCCGCCCCCTTGCGAGAGGGCGTGCGGAACGCCGGGTGCCCGATGCACCCCTGGGCCTGATGCCGATGCGGTCGTCCGCAAGGGTATGCATCAGGACTTTCGGAAAGCACGGGCGATTGCCCGACGTTCCGCCTGCGGTGTTTTGTCGGCTTGCTGAATGCTTGCCCAGATGACCGATCAAGGTCATCCTTGTTGGGCCCTGCGCGACAGGGCCGGGGGAGCACAAGCTACTGGGCCGGACGCGTTTCGAATCTGGTCGTCCGTCACTTGATCTGCGGGCCCGTTCCATCCGCAACCAAGCCGTGCCGCCTGTCCCAGTGGTATCCTGACCACAGACGATACGGCCTGCCCGCAGACAGCCGGTACCCACATCTCCCGTGACGCCGCATCCCGCCCCGCAATCGTGACGATCGCGATCGCCCCTCTCGGCGGGGCAGGACGAAGCGGAAAATAATCAAGATGGGGATGTTGTCAATAGATATAGGAAAAAATGTTTGACGCCTTCCAGCCCCAAACTGTCATTCCCCGGCACACCAATTGGTGTGCCTGAGGGCGGCTGCGCGAAGCCACACCGCCCTACCCGCCGATCAGCGCCAGCCACTCGTCTTCCGTGAGCACCGCAACGCCGAGATCCCGCGCCTTGGTGAGCTTCGAGCCGGCATCCTCGCCGGCTACCACATAGTCGGTCTTCTTCGACACCGAGCCTGCGACCTTGGCGCCGAGGCGCTCGGCGCCGGCCTTTGCTTCGTCGCGCGTGAACTTGGTCAGCGAGCCCGTGAACACCACCGTCTTGCCGGCCACCGGCGTATCGGTCTTGAAATGCGCGACATCGAGCACCTCGATCTCGCTCAGCAACTCGTCGAGCGCCTTCACATTACGTTTCTCGGCGAAGAACTCGACGACCGCATCCGCGACGATTTCACCGACGCCGTCGATGGCATTGAGATCGGCATAGGCTTCGGACGTATTCTCCTCGCCGCCCTGCCCCGCAACCGCCGCCAGCATCGCATCGCGGAACGCTGCGAATGATCCATAGTGGCGCGCGAGCAGCTTGGCATTGCCTTCGCCGATGTGGCGGATGCCGAGGGCGAAGATCAGGCGATTGAGCTCGATCTTGCGGCGATCGTCGATGGCCGCAAAGAGATTGCGCACCGAGGTCTCGCCATAGCCCTCGCGGTCGCGCAGCTTCTTGCTGGCGCGCTCGTCGCGCTTCTGCAGCGTGAAGATATCGACGGGATGCATGATGATGCCCTCGTCGTAGAATTCCTGGATCTGCTTGTCGCCGAGGCCGTCAATGTCGAAGGCCAGCCGCGAGACGAAATGCTTGAGCTTCTCGACCGCCTGCGCCGGACACACCAGCGCGCCGGTGCAGCGCGTGACGACCTCGTCGTTCTCGCGGATCGCGTGGCTGCCGCAGACCGGGCATTTGGTGGGGAATTCATACGGCTTGGCGCTTTTCGGCCGCTTGTCGAGGACGACATTGACGACCTGCGGAATGACGTCACCGGCGCGCTGCACGATGACGGTGTCGCCCTCGCGGATATCGACGCCGTCGCGCAGCGGCTGGCCATCATTGCCGATGCCCTTGATGTAATCGGCATTGTGCAGCGTGGCATTCGACACCACGACGCCGCCCACCGTGATCGGCGTCAGCCGCGCCACCGGCGTCAACGCGCCGGTGCGGCCGACCTGGATGTCGATCTTCTCCAGCACCGTCGTCGCCTGCTCGGCAGCGAATTTATGAGCGATGGCCCAGCGCGGCGCGCGGCCGGCAAAACCCAGCCGCGCCTGCCAGTCGATGCGATCGACCTTGTAGACCACGCCGTCGATGTCATAGCCGAGCTTGGCGCGGATCTCGCCGATGCGCCGATAGAAAGCCAGCGCGTCGTCCACGCTCTTGCAGAGTGTGATCTCGGGATTGACTGTGAAACCGGCTTTGTGAAGCCAGTCGATCATCGCGTGCTGGGTCGGCTCCGGCATCGGATAGTCAGACATCTCGCCCCAGGCATAGGCGAAGAATTTCAGCGGCCGTGACGCCGTGATCGCGACGTCCTTCTGGCGCAATGAGCCCGCTGCCGAGTTGCGCGGATTTGCGAACACGGTGTCGCCGGCCTCTTCCTGCTTTTTATTCAGGGCAAGGAAATCGCTCTTCAGCATATAGACCTCGCCGCGCAATTCGCAGGCGGCGGGGATGTGCTTGCCCTTCAGCGTGGTTGGAATGTCCTTGATGGTACGGACATTCGCCGTGACGTCCTCGCCGGTGAAACCGTCGCCCCGCGTGGCGGCGCGGATGAGTTCGCCATTCTCGTAGCGCAGCGACAGCGACAGGCCGTCGATCTTCGGCTCGGCGACGATGGCGGGGATTTCGTCGAGCTTGAGGAAGCGCTGGATGCGGGTGACGAACTCCGTGACCTCCTCGTCGCTGAACGCATTGCCCAGCGACAGCATCGGCACCACATGCTGCACCTTGGCAAAGCCGCGCGCCGGCGCTGCGCCGACCGTCTGCGTCGGCGACGCGCCAGTGACGAGATCGGGAAACTTCGCCTCGATCGCCTCGACGCGGCGACGCAGCGCGTCGTACTCCGCGTCCGACACCGTTGGTGCGTCGTCCTGATAGTAGCGCCTGTTATGCGCCTCCATCTCCAGCGACAACCGCATCAGCTCGATTTTGGCCTTGGGCTTTGTGAGCGTGGAGATGTCGGGGGGAGTGATTTTTGATGTCTTCGCCATGGCTCAGAATAACGTGTTGCGCGGACGCCAACAACGGGCTGCCCCATACTGTCATTCCCGGTTCGCTCGCAAGAGCGAGCGCCCCGGAATGACAACTTGATCTCTACGCTGCGCCCTTGAGCAACCGGTCCGCGGCTGCCCGCGCTTCGGCGGTAATCTCCGCACCCGCCAGCATTCGCGCGATTTCCTCGCGGCGGTGATCTTTCGCCAACGTGTTGACGCGGGTCGCGACGCGCTTGCCCTTGTCGAGGGCGTCCTTCGAAATCAGGAGATGCTGGTCGGCGCGCGCTGCGACCTGCGGCGCGTGGGTGACGGCCATCACCTGCACCTTGCCGGCGAGGCGACCGAGCCGCGCACCGATGGCGTCGGCCACGGCACCGCCGACACCGGTGTCGATTTCGTCGAACACCAAAGTCGGCGCGGAGCCCTTGTCGGACAGCACCACCTTCAGCGCCAGCAGGAAGCGCGAGAGTTCGCCGCCGGAGGCGACCTTCATCATCGGGCCCGGGCGGGTGCCGGGATTGGTCTGCACCCAGAACTCCACGCGGTCGATGCCCTGCGGTCCCGGCGTGTTCGCATCGCTGTCGACCTGGGTGATGAATTTCGCACGTTCGAGCTTGAGCGGCCCGAGTTCGGCGATGACTGCCTTGTCGAGTTTGTCGGCAAATTTCACCCGCGCCGCGGACAGCTTCGTCGCCGCAGCGCTATACTTCTTGTCGGCCTCGGAGGCTGCGGTTTCCAGTCCCTTGAGCTGGCCGGCGCCGGCATCGATGGTGGCGACATCGGCAAAGTATTTGGCGGCCAGCGCGGCGAGTCCTTCCACCGGTGTCGAATATTTCCGCGCGGCACCGCGCAGCGCGAACAGCCGCTCCTCGATGCGCTCGAGTTCGGCGGGATCGAAATCGGCGGCGATGAGCGCAGTGCTGAGATGCTGGTCGGCCTCTTCCAGCGCGTTGATGGCGACGTCGATCGCCTTCACTGCGGGCTCCACCAATGTCGGCATTGATCCGGCGCGGCGCTCCAGCCGGCGCACGGCGGCGGCCAGCGACGAGATCGGCGAATGATGGCCGGACACAGCCTCCTGCGCCTCGCGCAGATCCGCCGCGATCTTTTCGCCCTGCATCATGCCGGTGCGGCGTTCGGCGAGCTGCGTCTCCTCACCCTCCTTCGGATTGAGCTTCTTCAGCTCATCGGCGGCGTGGCGCAGATAATCGGCATCGCGGGCGGCGCGCTCCATATTGGCGCGATGGGCCTCCAGCGCCGCATAGGCGGTCTTGCGGGCCTCCCAGAGGGTCTCCAGCGCGGTGACGTCCTTGTCCAGCCCAGCGAAAGCGTCGAGCAGCCGGCGATGCGTGGCGGCATCCACCAAGGCGCGCTCATCGTGCTGGCCATGGATCTCGACCAGCGCGGCGCCGACCGCCTTCATGGTCTGCACGGAGATCGCCTGATCGTTGATGAAGGCACGGGTGCGGCCGTCGGCGAGCTGCACACGGCGCAGAATCATCTCGCCGGAATCGTCGTCGAAACCGTTGTCCTTGAGAATCGCCAGTGCCGGATGGCCCCTGGCCAGATCGAACACGGCTGTCACCTGGCCCTGTTCGGCGCCGTGGCGCACCAGGCCGGCATCGCCGCGGCCACCGAGGGCCAGCGCAAAAGCATCGAGAAGAATCGATTTGCCGGCGCCGGTTTCACCGGTCAGCACTGCAAGACCGCGGGAAAACTCGATATCGAGCCGTTCGATCAGGACAATGTCACGGATCGACAGACGGGCCAGCATGAGAGGTCAGTTCCTAACCGAGGCCAAATCTCTTGAAGGCCTTGCTCAGGTAAGACCCCTTGTTCTCGCTCGGCTCGAGACCGCCGGACTTTACAAGATTGTAGGCGTCTTTGTACCACCTGCTGTCAGGAAAGTTGTGGCCAAGCACGGCGGCAGCCGTCTGCGCCTCGCCGACCACGCCGATCGCCATATAGGCCTCGGTCAGGCGCATCAGCGCCTCCTCCACGTGACGCGTGGTCTGATACTGCGTCACCACGGTCTTGAAGCGATTGATGGCGCCGGTGTAGTTGCGCTTGTCGAGATTGTAGCGGCCGATTTCCATTTCCTTGCCGGCAATCTGGTCGCGTGCGCCTTCCAGCTTCTTCTTGGCCGCGGTCGCATATTCCGAGGTCGGATATTTGCGGACCACTTCCTCAAGCGCAGCCATCGCCTTTTCGGTGCGGCCCTGGTCGCGCGAGATGTCCGGGATCTGGTCGTAATGCGAGGCGGCGATCAGATACTGCGCATAGGCCGCATCCGGGCTGCCGGGATGCAGGGTGACATAGCGCGTCGCCGAGCCGATGCAGGTGTCGTAGTCGCCGGATTCGTAGGCCGCATAGGCCGACATCAGCAGCGACTTGCGCGCCCACTCCGAATACGGATGCTGACGATCGACTTCCTCGAATTTCTTCGCGGCGGCCTTCGGATCCTTGGTCTGGTTCATGAGGTACAAGCCCTCATTGTAGAGCTTGTCGGCCGGCTCCTCGACGAAGGTGTCGTCCTTGCTGCTGAACTTGTCCCAGATCGCGCCGGTACCGCAGCCGCTCAGCGGCACCGCCAGCACGATGAGGCCCGACGCCAACCGCATATGGCGGCCGAAGCGGGTGAGCAGGGAGTCACGGGATTCGAGCGTAATGCGCTGTGCCGACATATATCTGAGACCTGACGCCTTCATGCGGTGTCTGCGCGTGATATCGCGCACAATCACGGACCAACCGGATACGCGCCCGCAGCTTCGCCTGGCGACCGCGTGCTCTATCTACCCGAATGAAGTCCGTTAACCAACCGGATACGGAGCCATTTCGCCCGGATTAAGGCGAAGGATGTGGAGATACAGGGAGTTATGGTTACCGGGCATGTCCCGGTGCACGCAAAGGTTCGCGTCCGCGCAAAAGCGCAACGCAAAACACCGATAGCGGGTGAAAGAGGCCAGAAAGGCCCGATCTCAGCAAACGTCCGGGCCGAAAGCGGGCGCGATCATGCCGCCAAGCATGCCCGAGGTGACATCGGCGCTGGCGCGGCCACGGCGGGCCGGAACATTTTGAACGTGAGCTGCGTCGGCTTCGACGACCTTCCAGGCCGAACGATCGGCCATCAGGGCGCAAAGCACGGCATTGTTGAGCTTGTGGCCGCCACGCACCGAACGGTAGGCACCCAGGATCGGCAGACCGGCCAGCGCGAGATCGCCGACAGCGTCCAGCACCTTGTGGCGGGCGCATTCATCGGCGTAGCGCAGGCCTTCGGTGTTGAGCAGCTTGTCATCGTCGAACACGACGGAATTCTCGAAGGACGCGCCGAGCGCGAAACCGGCGCTCCAGAGGCGGGCCACGTCGTTCATGCAACCGAAGGTGCGGGCACGGGCGATATCGCGGCGGAAGCTTTGGGGATTGAGATCGAGCACGTAGCTCTGGCGGCCAATCATCGGATTGGCGAAGCTGATTTCCACCTCGGCGCGGAAGCCCGCTGCGTGGGGGCGGATTTCGCCGAAGCTGTCACCGATGGCAACCTGCACCGGTTTGAGAACCTGAATGAAGCGGCGGCGGGCGCCCTGCTCAACGATGCCGGCCTGATCGATGGCGGCGACGAAGGCGGCTGCGGAGCCGTCCATGATCGGCACTTCCGGTCCATCGACTTCGATGACGGCGTTGTCGATGCCCATGCCGCGCAGCGCAGCGAGAACATGCTCGGCGGTGGAAACGATCGGGCCTTCACGATCGCCGAGCACGGTGGCAAACTCGGTGGCGATGACTGACTTGGCGTTGGCCTGGATTTCGCGATCGGCACCTTCAAGACCGGTGCGGACAAAGATATAACCTGCATCGACGGGAGCAGGTCCGAGGGTGAGGCTGACAGGCTTTCCGGAGTGGACGCCGACACCCGTAACGGTGGCTTGCGATCCAAGCGTGGTCTGTCGGCTGAAAGTCATATGGTACCCACCCAAGTAGCCTCTCGTCATGAGAGGGACTCTCTCAGTCGAACCTTGCGGCCTCCTGAGTCCCCGAGTCGCAGTTACATTAACCCCTGCCACAAAGTGCGCCAACTCACGCTTTTTTACCGATTGTTACCCCACCTTTGCCGCAATCAAGCCAGGGGTTAACCAATATTTCTGACGGTTTCCTGGCTCCTTCGAGCCTTGGCAGAGCGCCTCTGTAAAGATTAATGACCTACTATCAATAGGTTAACAAATCGCAGCGGTTTTGGCGGCTGTCACAAACGAAAGCCCCGGCTGATCCAGCCGGGGCTTTGGTCTTCGACACGATTGTAACAAATGTCAGCTGGTCTGGCGGCGCAGGAAGGCCGGGATATCCAGATGATCGTCGCCCTGTGGCGCCGGCGCAACAGGTGCCGGACGACCGTGCGAATCGAGGCCCTGCGGCGCCGGACGGCGGGCATATTCGGACACCGGCGGCTCGTTGCCCATCTGCTGGGCGACGCTGCGCTGTGGCTTACGTTCAGGCAGCGGCGGCATCGGAGCCATCGGCGGAGCTGACGGACGGCCGGAGACCGGCGCTTCCGAGTCCTCGTCGCGGCGGCCGAGACCGACATTGGCCAGACGCTGCAGCAGCGACAGGCGAGCCTTCTGCGGTTCCTCGTCCGATTCGCCGCGTGCCTGACGGATCTCGTTCTGGGCTGGCATCGGCAGCTCTTCGAATTTCGGCATCCGCGGAGCGCGCAGCGGGGCGCGTTCAGCCGACGGCGGAATGAACTGTTCGGGAATCGGCGCTTCCATCGGGGCTTCCTGGCGCGGCGCTTCCGGGAACAGCGAAGGCTTCTGCGCGATCGGGCGCACAGTCACATCGCCATACTGCTGCGGCGCAGCGGCTTCCGGAGCCACAGCAGCGGCGATGGCGGCGAGCGCGGCACGCT
The DNA here is from genome assembly GCF_058800725.1 of Tardiphaga sp. GW822-FHT04G09. NCBI lineage: Bacteria > Pseudomonadati > Pseudomonadota > Alphaproteobacteria > Hyphomicrobiales > Nitrobacteraceae > Tardiphaga > Tardiphaga sp. GW822-FHT04G09. The sequence goes on from NZ_JBXAMO010000024.1 coordinate 40,619, forward strand.
CGTGGCTGGTCGCCGGCGCGCGGGGTGCAGCGGCCGGAACCGGAGCGCCGGCAGCCTTGGCGGCGGCGGCAGCAGCGATGCGCTGGTTGTCAGCACGCAGACGCGCGGTCAGATCGGCCAGACGCGCATCCGGGGCAGTATTGCCAGCCGGAGCGGCAACGGCGGAGGTCACGGTGGTGACCGGAGCCGAGGAATTGCGGGCCAGCATGGCCTGCTCGATGCCGGTCGCGACGACCGACACGCGAATCACGCCGTCGAGGCTCTCGTCGAAGGTGGCGCCGACAATGATGTTGGCGTCGGCATCGACTTCTTCGCGAATACGGGTGGCGGCTTCGTCGACTTCGAACAGGGTCAGGTCCTTGCCGCCGGTGATCGAGATCAGCAGGCCGCGGGCACCCTTCATCGAGCTGTCGTCGATCAGCGGGTTGGCGATCGCAGCTTCCGCTGCGGTTAGCGCACGCTTCTCACCGGTGGCTTCGCCGGTGCCCATCATCGCCTTGCCCATCTCCTTCATGACTGCGCGCACGTCGGCGAAGTCGAGGTTGATGAGGCCTTCCTTGACCATCAGGTCGGTGATGCAGGCAACGCCCGAGTAGAGAACCTGGTCGGCCATCGCAAAGGCGTCGGCGAAGGTGGTCTTCTCGTTGGCGACCCGGAACAGGTTCTGGTTCGGGATGATCAGCAGCGTATCGACCACCTTGTGCAGCTCGGCAATGCCGGCCTCGGCGGTGCGCATGCGGCGCTGGCCTTCGAAGTGGAACGGCTTGGTGATCACGCCGACGGTGAGGATGCCCATGTCGCGCGCGGTCTTGGCGATGACCGGAGCAGCACCGGTGCCGGTGCCGCCGCCCATGCCGGCGGTGACGAACACCATGTTGGCGCCGGTCAGATGATCACGGATTTCGTCGATGACTTCCTGCGCGGCGGCAGCGCCGACGTCCGGCTGCGAACCGGCGCCGAGGCCCTGGGTGACCTGCGTGCCCATCTGCACGATGCGCTGGGCCTTCGACATGGTCAGCGCCTGCGCATCGGTGTTGGCGACGACGAAATCGACACCCTGCAGACCGGCGGTGATCATGTTGTTGACGGCGTTGCCGCCCGCGCCACCGACACCGAACACGGTGATCCGGGGCTTCAGCTCGCTGATATCAGGAACGTTGAGATTGATGGTCATGAGGTTGCCTCTCGATTACGCGCGCGTTGTCTGGTCATGCCGGAGGCCGGAGGCCTTGGGCGTCGAAGATAGAAAATGCATTGGCCGGAAAAATTTCATCAGAAGCCCTCTCGCAGCCATCGTCCGACCTTTCCGAAATAACCGTCACTGGTCCCTGTCTTGAGCTGCCGCGTATGCCGCGGTTCGACATGTTCAAGATGTGCGAATTGCGGATAGACCAAGAGGCCCGACGGCACCGCAAACGAAGCGCTCTTGGCTTCATTGGGCAGCCGGCCGAAGCCGAGTGGTCGTGCAATGCGAACGGACCGTCCGAGAATCTGGCTACCGAGTTCGGCAAGGCCCGTGAGCTGCGACGCGCCGCCTGACAGCACCACGCGTGCGCGCGGTTCTGCAGCAAAGGGCGAATCCGCCAACCGGTCCCTGACCATTTCAAAAATCTCCTCGGCACGCTGACGCACGATGTTCGCTATCGTGGCGCGGGATACGACCTGCGGAAAATCGCGATCGTTATCACCAGCCGTCGGCACGTTCATCAGTTCGCGCGCATCGGAGCCACCCGTCAGCACCGTGCCATATAACGTCTTGATTCGCTCGGCATCCGCGATGCAAGCACCGAGTCCGCGCGCAAGATCCATGGTGATGTGTTGCCCGCCGACCGCAAAGCCCGACGCATGCACGAAGCGTCCGCCGGAATAGGTCGCGATCGTTGTCGTACCTGCGCCCATCTCGACGACGGCAGCACCCAGATCGGTCTCGTCATCGGTCAGCACCGAGAGTCCCGCAACATAGGGCGCAGCTGCCATCGCCTCGACATTGAGGTGACAGCGCTCGACAACGAGCATCAGGTTGCGCGCGACCGTCGCATCGGCGGTGACGACATTCATGTCGACGCCGAACTGCGAGGCGACCATGCCCTTGGGATCGCGAATGCCCTTCACGCCATCGAGCGAATAGCCGACCGGCAATGCATGGAGCACCGTGCGGCCCGACGGCGTCGCGTGGCGCATGCCGGTCGAGGTGACACGTGCGATATCGGACGCCGTGACGGCGCCGCCCTTGATATCGGCTGACGCTTCAATCAGTTGGCCCTGCAGGCGACCGGCCGAGACCGACAGCAGCACGGATTCGACGCGAACCTTGGCCATACGTTCGGCCAGCGCCACCGCCTGACGAACGGCCTGCTCGGCCTCGCCCATATCGACGATCGCGCCCGACTTCACGCCGCGCGACTGGAGCTGGCTGTAGCCGATCAGCTCGACCGCATGGCTGCGGCCGCGCAGGGCCTCGTTCGGCGCACATGGCCGCAGACGCGCGATCATGCAGGCGATCTTGCTGGTGCCGACGTCCAGGGACGCCACCAGCGCGGTGCGGTTGGCCGCCATCTGACGCGTCTTCGGCGCCTGGTTGCGATCGAGACCGCTCATGCTGCGCCAGCTTTCTTCTTGGACTTGTCTTGTGCCTTGAACAGGTCTTCGCGCGCTTTCGCGGCGTCTTCCGACAACCGCACGGTCAGGCGATCCGGCAGGCGCATGTCGATGGCGACGATGTCGCGCGAGAACAGGCGATCTTCCTTGTCGAGCTTGCTGAGCATGGCCAGCGCATTGCCGACGTCGTTTTCCGGCAGGCGGATGTCGAGACCATCCTTCAGGCGCAGATTCCAGCGGCGCTCGCCGACGAAGATCGCGGCCTTGGTAACCGAGCGGACCTGCGGATAGCGATCGAGCAGTGCCAGGAAATCCCTGGCGCCGCCGTCCGCGCCCTTGCCCACCACCAGCGGCAGCGACACGAAGCGGCGCGACACGTAATTTTCCAGAACGGCGCCGTCATCGGAGATCACCGAGAGACGACCGTCCTCCTGCCACAGCGCGAAAGCCGCACGCTCGGTGACATCGATCTGCAGACGGTCCGGATACAGCTTCAACACATTGGCGTCGGCAATCCAAGGATTGGCCTTGAGCTTGTCGCGGACAGCCGCGGCATCAAGGAAGAACAGCGACGATCGACCATTGATGCCGCCGATGGCCAGGATCTCATCCTGGGTCAGCTGCTTGCGGCCGTTGAGAATGACGGAGGCGATGCGGAAGCCGGCGGCATTGGCCGCGGCGTTGCGCGCATCGTTGAAAGCTTCGACCATTTCGTCGACGTGATTGCCCTTGACCACGCCGAGCGCGACGCTGCCCATCAGCATCAGCACGGTGGCCGTAATGCCGACGCGGCGCGGCACATGGCGCTCGAGCATCGCGATGTAGCGGTTGGAGCTCTGTTCGCGGACGGCAGGCTTGGCGGCACGAAAACGGGCCCAGAAGCGGGCGAGCGGGCTCAGCTGCTCGCGCAGCAGAATGCCTGCCCCAAGGGCAGCCATCTTAAGATCAGCTTGGGGCCCCAGCGATCGCACCGACCGAGAGAGGCGTCCTCCACCATCCATACCAAGAGCTCGTCACAGGTTATGCCCGCATTGGCGCGGAACTCTGGCGCGAGTGACGTCTCGGTCATGCCGGAATGGATTCAAGCCCTTGAAACAGGCCAGTTTTCCATCGATACGCGTCGTCACGGAATCCCCGCAAAGCTCACGCCTCGGCAGCCAAGCGCAACACGCGCCGCCAGCGTTAACCTTCGGGCTTCCTGGTAAACAAAGTGTAAAGGGGATGGGCGCAGAGCGCGATTTGATGCGGCTGTGGAAGACTTTAGCCGAGGTGTGGCCGACGCGCCCGAGGGAACTGCGGCGGCTTCGTGGCGGGCATCGCCGGGTTGCCGGAATTAACGCGCCCGTAGGATGGCTGGAGCGCAGGCGCGCCGCGCCGAAGCGAATCCCATCAATGCTTGTGACGGGATGATGGGTTTCGCTTCGCTCGACCCATCATGCGGCCTACGTCACCCGTCCACCCGCCTGATCGCCAGCTCGATCTGGCCGTTCAGAAAATCGACGAAGGTGATCCCCTGGGCGTTGAGCGCCTTCGGATAGAGCGAGGCCTTCGTCAGGCCCGGAAGCGTGTTGGTCTCCAGATAGACTGGGCCTTTGGCCGACACGATGAAGTCTGACCGCGAATAGCCACGACATGACATCGCGCGATGCGCCTTGACTGCAAAATCCCCGATCTGCGCGCTGATCTCCGGCGTGAAACGCCCCGGGCAGATCTCCTGCGTCGATTTGGCGAGATACTTCGCCTCGTAATCGAAACCACCATCGGCCGGAATGATCTCGATCGGCGGCAATGCGATCAGCGAGCCATCGGCCTGCTCCAGCACGGCGCAGGTCGCCTCCACACCGGCAACGAACGGCTCGATGACATAGTCCTCGGTCTTCGCCGCATTGCGCACGGCAACGAGATCCTGCTTGGCATTGACGAATATCAGCCCGTAGCTCGATCCATCCCGCGCGGGCTTGGCGATCAGCTTGCCGTATTCGGCGAGCGCGCTTTCCATCTCGTTCAACGCGACACCCGCCGCAATCGGCACGCCGGCGAGTGCCGCAAAACGCTTCGCCGCCACCTTGTCGAAGGACAGATTGGATGACGCCGAGCCGGACCCGGTGAACGGAATGCCGCGCATCTCGCACATCACCTGCAGCTCGCCATTCTCCGCAGCTCCGCCATGCATGCCGAGCACCAGCAGGCGGCTCTCCGCCCTCGCCTTGTCGAGCGCCTGCGTCAGCACGCCAATGCTGCTGCCACCGGGCCTGAACGGATCCTCGAACGGCCGCGCATGCGCGAGCAGCGTCTGCCCGCTGGTTTCATAGACGCGGTCGTCGGCATCCCAGAACCAGAGATCCGCATCGGGCAGTGCAGAGTGCAGCGCCTGCGCGGAGGCCACCGACACCAGACGTTCCTTGTTCAGGCCACCGAACATGATGGTGATCCGCTGAGGTTTCGCCTGCTCTGTCATCGTGTCGTCTCCGAACCAATCCGCGAATCGCGCCCTGCCGACAAGGCAATAGCATCACGTCATACGAGTCATATAATGCCCTGTCAGGAGCCGTTGCGCGAGCCCGCTCCGCAGTCCAATGGAATTGATGTCCGATGATCAGAGTGTGGCTCGAACTGAACACTTTCGGCACCTTCGCGACGCTGGCGCTGCTGTATTATGGCGCGGCGGTGGTGCTCGTGGGCCTGACCTCGACACCATGGCTGGCGAGGCGACTGAAACCGTTCGACGGCGTCGTCGCGCCGTTCTTCTCGTCGGTGGCGATCCTGTTCGGCCTGTTGACCGGCTTTCTCGCCAACGATGTCGGCGACCGCAACCGCCAGGCGGTGCGCGCCGTGCAGACGGAAGCCGGCGAGCTGCGCAACATCCATGCGCTCAGTATCGCGTCGGCATCGGACATGACGTCGATCCGCGTCGCGTTGAAGGCCTTCGTGACCTCCGAGGTGCAGGAGGAATGGCCGGCGATGCTGAACGGCGAGCGATCGCCGCACACCCGGGCCGCCTTTGACGACCTGCTGCGCGAGATCAGCGATCCCAAGATCACGCGCGAAGCCAGTGCGCCGGTGCATGTCGCCCTGCTCTCCGCCGCCGTGCGCGCCGGCACCGCGCGCAACGACCGGCTGAGCCTGTCCAACGATCACACCAACGATCTCAAATGGACCTCGGTGCTGCTGCTCGGACTGATCACACAGCTCGCGCTGTGCCTCGTGCATTTCGGGAAACCGCGCGCGATGCTGCTGGCGTTGTCGGTGTTCGGCAGCGGCGCGATCGTCGCGCTCGGCCTGATCGCACTGCAGGAGCATCCGTTCGAAGGCACATTCCGGGTCTCGCCGGAGCCGCTGGAACGCATTCTCACGCTGAGCGAGGTCGGGCCGAACTCGGCATTGCCGGCACCGCCGAAATAAGATCGCGCGTTACGGCGCGACGCCGATCCGCTTGATTTCCCAATGCAGGTCGATGCCCGATTGCGCCAACACGCGCGCGCGCACGGTGTCGCCGAGCGTTTCGATGTCGCTCGCCGTGGCATCGCCGGTGTTGATCAGGAAATTGCAGTGCATCTCCGACACCTGTGCGCCGCCGACGCGCAGACCGCGGCAGCCGGCAGCATCGACCAGCTTCCACGCGCTGTGCCCCGGCGGGTTCTTGAAGGTCGAGCCGCCGGTCTTTTCGCGGATCGGCTGCGCGGTCTCGCGATGCGCCTGTACGTCCCCCATCCGCGCACGGATGGCTGCGGGCTCCGTGATGCCACCGCGGAATTTCGCCGAGGTGAAGATGATCGACGGATCGACGCCGGAATTGCGATAGACGAACGCCATGCCGGCATTGTCGAACACGTGTTTCGTGCCATCACGTCCGATGCCGGTGGCTTCGATCAGCACGTCCTTGGTCTCACCGCCATTGGCGCCGGCATTCATCCGCAGCGCGCCGCCGATTGAACCGGGAATGCCGAAGTAGAATTCAAGCCCACCGATATTCGCCGCCGCCGCAGCTTCCGCCACACGCTTGTCGAGCGCAGCTGTGCCCGCGCTGACGACATCACCTTCGGCGGACGCAGCACCGAAGCCGCGCGGACTCAGGCGAATGACGACGCCTGCAATGCCACCATCGCGCACGATGAGATTGGAGCCGACGCCGACCACGGTGACCGGGATATCGCCCGGCAGCTTCGACAGGAAATAAGCGAGATCGTCCTCATCCGCCGGGGTGAACAGCACCTGCGCCGGACCGCCGACACGAAACCATGTCAGCGGCGCGAGGGATTCGTTCGCCAGCAAGCGCCCGCGCAGATCGGGCATCGCCGATTTGAGATCGGGGGTGATGTCGGGGAAGCTGCTCACGCTCAGCCCAGCGCCTTCAATTCGCCCGGCAAAGCATAAGCCCATTGCGTGATGTTGCCGGCTCCGAGGCAGACGACCGTATCGCCTGATTTCGCAACACCCGCGACGAGACGCGCAAGCGCCGCGGATTCCTGCAGCGGAATCACCTCGCGATGGCCATGCGCGCGCAGGCCGAGCACGAAATTATCGCGGTCGATGCCTTCGATCGGTGCTTCGCCGGCGGGATAGACGTCGGCAACAATCACCGTGTCGGCGTCGTTGAAGCAGGTGCAGAACTCCTCGAACAGCGACTGCAGGCGCGTGTAGCGATGCGGCTGCACCACGGCGATGACCTTGCCTGCGGTGCTTTCACGCGCGGCGCGCAGCACTGCGGAAATCTCCACCGGATGGTGGCCGTAGTCGTCGATGATGGTGACCCCGTTCCACTCGCCGGTCTTGGTGAAACGACGCTTGACGCCGCCGAAGCCGGCGATGGCCTTGCGGATCGCCTCGTCCGACATGCCGAGCTCATGTGCGACTGCAATCGCCGCTGTCGCATTGAGCGCGTTATGGCGACCGGGCATCGGCAGCAGCAGATTGTCGATCTCATGGGCGGTGCCGGCCTTGCGATCGCGGAACGCGACCTTGAAGGACGAGCCGCCATTGGCAGGCTTCAGATCGACGAGGCGCGCATCGGCCTGCGGATTCTGCCCGTAGGTGATGATGCGGCGATCCTCGATCTTGCCGACGATGGTCTGTACCACGGGATGATCGATGCACATCACGGCGAAGCCGTAGAACGGGACGTTCTCGACGAAATTGCGGAACGCGTCCTGCACGGCGTCGAAGGTCTTGAAGTGATCGAGATGTTCGGGATCGACATTGGTGACGATGGCGACATCGGCGGGCAGCTTCAGGAACGTGCCATCGCTCTCGTCGGCTTCCACCACCATCCATTCGCCGGCGCCGAGGCGCGCATTGGTGCCGTAGGCATTGATGATGCCGCCATTGATCACCGTGGGATCGAGCTCGCCGGCATCGAGCAGAGCCGCGACCATCGATGTCGTGGTGGTCTTGCCATGGGTGCCGGCGATGGCGACGCACGACTTCAGTCGCATCAGCTCGGCGAGCATCTCGGCGCGACGGACAACGGGAATGCGCTGCGCGCGCGCGGCCATCAGTTCCGGATTGTCGCGTTTGATCGCAGTGGAGACCACGAGCACATCGGCGCCCGACACGTTATCGGCCTTGTGGCCGACATGGATGGTGATGCCCTTTTCGCGCAGACGATTGACGTTGGCACTCTCGGACGCGTCGGAGCCCTGCACGGTGTAACCGAGATTGCACAGCACTTCGGCAATGCCACTCATGCCGATGCCGCCGATACCGACAAAGTGAATGGGTCCGATCTCGCGCGGCAGTCTCATGATGCGTCTCTATCTTTCGTCAGCCCAGCCTCGTGCCGGGCATCCAAGTCGTGTTCTAGCAGATGACTCCTTCAAACAGACGCAGATGGCCGGGACAAGCCCGGCCATGACGGAAAAGACAGATATTTGGCTTGCGGATCAGGCGAATCCGCCATTTTTGCTGATGGTGCGCCTACTCCGCCGCCGCGGGAACCGGGAGCCGTGCCCGGTCACGGCTGATTGCGTAAAGCGCCACGCCAAGCGCTGCCAGCAGAGCCAATGCCGCGACCCACGGCACCGAAGCCAGGCTGCCATGATCGATGACGGCGCCGCCAAGCCAGGCGCCGATCGCATTACCGAGATTGAACGCTGCGATGTTGAAGCTCGACGCCAGACTCTGGCCCGCGCCCTGGGCCTTCTCAAGCACCCACATCTGCAGCGGCGGCACTGTCGCGAAGGCAACGGCGCCGAGCAATGCAACGAAGATCACCACTGCGATCTGGCTATGCGTGGCGAAGGTCATCAGCGCCAGCACCACCGCGAGCGCCGCCAGACTGCCGAGCACCGTCGGGATCAGCCAGCGATCGGCAAAGCGACCGCCGACCAGATTGCCGACGACAAGACCACCGCCGAACACGAGCAGGATCGGCGACACTGCGGCATCGGAAAAGCCAGCGAGCCGCGTCAGGATAGGCGCGATGTAAGTGAACACCGCGAAAACGCCGACCCAGCTCAGCACCGTCGTCAGCAGGCCCATCAGCACCTGCGGTCGTGCGAGCACCGCGAGGTCCTGCTTCAGATTAGAGGGCGCAGGCTTGTCATGATCCTTCGGCACGAAGAATGCGATGATCGCAAAAGCGAGCATGCCGACCAGCGTTACCGCGAAGAAGGTCGAGCGCCAGCCGAAGCCCTGCCCCAGCCAGGTGCCAAACGGCACGCCGAGAATGTTCGCCACCGTGAGGCCGGTGAACATCACCGCGATCGCCGAGGCCTTCTTGTTGGCAGGCACCAGCGTTGTCGCCACCACCGAACCGACACCGAAGAAGGTGCCATGGGCAAAGGCTGTCAGCACGCGGGCCGCCATCAGGCTCCAGTAATCCGGTGCCACGGCACAAGCGAGATTGCCCACCGTGAAGATGCCCATCAGCACCAGCAGCACGGTCTTGCGCGGCCAGCGCCCGGTGGCGACGGTCATGATCGGCGCACCGACCACGACGCCCAGCGCATAGCCGGAGATCAGCAGCCCGGCGGCCGAGATGGAGACGCCGAGATCGCCGCCGACCTCGATCAGCAGACCCATGATGACGAATTCCGTGACGCCAATTCCGAAGGCGCCGGCGGTAAGCGCGTAAAGTGCGAGAGGCATGATCGTGTCCCGTGGATGAAGCGGGCCAGATGCCCGACAGCGGGAGATGTGGACCTCGGGAGATTGATGAGATAGACATGCCATAGGCACAATATTTGTGAATTGAATTCACTTCACCAAGTGAAGCCTTATGTCGCGGCTCGACGTCAATCGCTCCGGCGAAATGGAAGTGTTCACCCGGGTGGTCGAACTCGGCGGTTTCTCGACCGCCGCCCGCGCCTTCCGGATGACCCCCTCTGCCGTGAGCAAGCTGGTGGCGCGGCTGGAAGCGCGGCTCGGCGTGCGCCTCATCAACCGCTCGACCCGCAAGCTGCAACTGACGCCCGAAGGCAGCGCCTTCTATGAGCGCGCGCTGCGCATTCTCGACGAGATCAGCGCGGCCGAACGCGAAGCCGCGATTGGCGCAACACCGAGCGGGTTGCTGCGCGTCAACACCAGCGTGCCCTTCGGCCTGCGTCTCCTGCTGCCGCTGCTGCCTGACTTCGCGAAGCGCTATCCCGATATCAAGGTCGAGGTCGTTCTGACCGACCTCGTCGTGGATCTCCTTGAAGAGCGCGCCGATGTCGCCATTCGCGTCGGCTTGATGCGCGGGTCGCGCCTGCTCGCGCGCAAGCTCGGCGAGAGCCGGATGGTCGTGGTGGCCTCGCCCGGCTATCTCGCAGAACGCGGGACGCCGAAGACACCGGATGATCTTGCTGGACATAACCTGCTGCGTTTCGGCTTCGCCAAGTGGGAGAACGGCTGGCCGTTCAAGATCGACGGCGAGACGATCGCCGTGATGCCGTCAGGCAATGCGCTCGTCAGCGACGGCGAAGCAATGCAGCGCCTCACCGTGGCCGGCATGGGCCTCGCACGGCTGGCCCGATTTCACGTCGAGGCCGATATCAAGGCCGGCCGGCTGGTGCCGGTGCTCGAAGCGTTCAATCCCGGCGACATCGAGCCGATCCACGCGGTGTTCGTCGGCCATGGCGGACAATTGCCGGCACGGGTGCGCGCGTTTCTGGATTATCTGGTGGAGACGGTGAGGCTGTAGTTCACGCTCGCCCCACACTCGTTATTCCGGGTTCGCCTGCATGCGACTTCGTCGCACTCCGACGCCCCGGAACGACGAGAACGGGAAACGAAGACTAGATCTTCGCCACCTTCATCACCAGATCCGCCAGCCGCTCTGCCGCATCGAGCTTGCCGACCTTGCGCGCCCCCGCGGCCATGGCCGTCAATCGCGATGGCTCGCCGGCCAGCTCGGATATTTCCGCCGCCAGGCGATCCGGCGTGAAATCGGCCTGTGCGATGCGGAGCGCGCCACCGGCGTCTGCAAGCACACCGGCATTGGCGAACTGATCCTGATCGAGCGCGCCGGGCAATGGCACCAGGATTGACGGCCGACCGATGGCTCCGAGTTCGGCGACGGTGCCAGCGCCGGAGCGCGAGATCACGAGTTGGCTCGATGCGAGGCGCGCGGGAAGATCACTGAAGAACGGCGCGAGTTCGGCCTTGATCTTGAGCCTGTCATAGACGGCACGCACGCGGCTCATGTCCTCATCGCGGACCTGCTGCGTGAGCACGAGGCGATTCCACAGCGCCGGTTCGAGACGTTCGATGGCCGGTGGCACGATATCGGCCATGATGCGCGCACCCTGGCTGCCGCCGACCACGAGCAGGCGCAGCGGCCCGGTGAGATCGGGCGCCACGTAAGGCACGGCAGCCGCCGCAAGGATCGCCGGGCGCATCGGCGTGCCTGTCGTCGTCGTCTTCTTCGACAATTCGGGATCGCGATCGAGCACACCGGGCAGCGACGTGGCAATCGCGCTGACCTTGCCGGACAGCATGCGATTGGCGCGGCCCATCACGGCGTTTGAATCGTGGATCAGGCTGGGAATGCCGAACAGGCGCGCGGCAAACAGCGGCGGCACTGTCGGGTAACCGCCGAAGCCGATCACGGCGGCCGGCTTCAGCGTGCGCATGAGATTGAGTGCTATCGCCGTGCCCGTGGCCAGCATGATGGCGGTGCGCGCCAGCGAGATGGGATTGCGTGATCGCAGCGTCTCGCTGGGCACGACATCGATCATCTCACGCGAAAACAGCCCGCTATATTTCAGTGCCCGCGCGTCGGTAACGAGGCGCACGCGCAGCCCGCGCTTCATCAGCGCGACGCCGAGTGCCTCCGCCGGAAACAGATGTCCGCCGGTGCCGCCCGCCGCGAGCAATATGAGGGGCGCGGTGCTCATCACGCGTAAGTGCGCGCGACGTGGGCGTCGATCGCCTCCACTTCGGTGCGCGGGCGCATCCGGGTCAAAGCGAGCAGCATGCCGACGCTATAAGCCAGCGAGATCATCGACGAGCCGCCATAGGAGATGAATGGCAGTGTCATGCCTTTCGCGGGGATCAGATGCAGGTTCACCGCCATGTTGATCGCCGCCTGCACGCCGAACAGGATGGCGAGACCCGACGCGGCGAAACGCGAGAACAGATCTTCGGTGGCGTAGGCGCGCGACATGGCGCGGATCACGATGAAGGCGAACAGGCTGAGCACCGCAAGGCACAGGAGAATGCCGAATTCCTCGGCGCCGACGGCGAAGACGAAGTCGGTGTGGCTGTCCGGCAGGCTGCGCTTGGCAATGCCCTCGCCCGGCCCGAGGCCGAACCAGCCGCCATTCGAGAAGGCTTCCATGGCGGTATCGACCTGGAACGTGTCGCCCGAAGCGGGATCCATGAAGCGTTTGATACGGCCGGCGACGTGCGGCACGAGGAAGTAAGCCATCAATAGCCCGCCTGCGGCGGTGGCGCCGAGGCCGAACACCCAGACCATGCGCATGCCGGCGATGAAGAACAGCGAGCCCCAGGCCATCAGGATCAGCATGGTCTGACCGAAGTCAGGCTGCATCACCAGCAGCGACACCAGCATCATCAGCAGCACGATCGCCATCGAGGTCGCCGGCATCTCCGGCTTGCGGGCGGATTCCGAGAACAGCCATGCGGCGATGACCACGAAGGCCGGCTTGGCGGATTCCGAGGCCTGGATGTTGATGCCGAGAATGGTGATCCAGCGCTTGGCGCCCTTCACTTCCGGCCCGATCAGCAAGGTGGCCAGGATCAGCACGATGGAGATCGCGAACACCACAAGGGCCGACCGGCGGATCTGCCGCGGCGTCATGAAGGACACGCCGATCAGCACGATGACGGACGGCACCAGGAACAGGATGTGGCGGTTGAAGAAGTGGAACGGATCGAGCCCGATGCGGGTCGCCACCGGCGGCGAGGCCGCCAGCGACAGGATCACCCCGGCCAGCATCAGCGCGATGATCGCTGCCAGCAGCAGGCGGTCCACGGTCCACCACCATTCGCTGAGCGGGGTGCGTTGTTCGCGAGAGATCATAAGCGCGTCCTGCGGGTCGATGAACTCCTATCGATGGGCCATCGTGGTTGCCAGACGGTTAATGGATTGTGAAAATTTGGAGGGAATGGGGCTGGCTTACCTCTCCCCCGCAATGCGGGGAGAGGTAAAGAAACTAAACCGCCTTCACCCCATCCAGCGCCAGCACCAGTTCCCGGAACCGATCCCCGCGAATCTCGAAATTTCGGAACTGGTCGAACGAGGCGCAGGCCGGCGACAGCAGCACGACGGGCTCGGCGAGCCCGGCTTCGGCGGCATCGCGCGCGGCATTGGCCACCGCGACATCCAGCGTCACGCTGATCTCGTAGGCCACCTTGCCATCCAGGGTCTGCGCAAAATCATTGGCCGCTTCGCCGATCAGATATGCGTTACGGATGCGCGGGAAGAATTCGGCGAGCGACGTGATGCCGCCTTCCTTCTGCTTGCCGCCGGCGATCCAGAAGATGTCGTTGAAGGACGACAGCGCCTTCGCGGCGGCGTCTGCATTGGTGCCCTTGGAGTCGTTGACGAACAAGGTCGCGCCCTGGCGCCCGACCTGCTCCATGCGATGGGCAAGGCCGGGGAACGAGCGCAGCCCCTTCTGCAGCACATCCGGGCTGACGCCGAGCGCAAGCGCCGCCGCCGAGGCGCAGGCTGCGTTCTGCGCATTGTGCAGACCACGCAGCGAGCCGATACCGGCGATATCGACGACATCGCTCTGCGCGCCGCCGGCATTGCGCACGATGGTGCTGCCCTTGATCGTGAGTCCATCGGCGAGCGGATGTTCGACGGAGACGCGCACCACGCGCTTGCCGGATTGCTCGACGCGGTCGGCCGCCTTGCTGCACCAGTCGTCATCGACGCCGATGATCGCCGTGCCGCCGGACTGCACGCCGGCAACGAGACGTTCCTTCACCGCGGCGTAATGCGCCAGCGTGCCGTGACGATCGATATGATCCGGCGTGATGTTGAGCAGGATGCCGACGGACGGATCGAGCGAGGGCGTCAGATCAATCTGATAGGACGACATCTCGATGACATGGACACGGCCGGCGCGGGGCGGCTCCAGCGACAGGATCGCGGTGCCGATATTGCCGCCCATCTGCGTATCGAAACCGGCCTCGCGGATCAGATGCGCGACCAGCGCCGTCGTCGTCGATTTGCCGTTGGTGCCGGTGATGGCAACGAAGGGCGCATCGGGCGCGTGCAGCTTGCGTTCGCGGCAGAACAGTTCGATGTCGCCGATCACTTCAACGCCCGCGGCCTGCGCTGCAACCACCGTCCAGTGCGGCGCCGGATGCGTCAGCGGCACGCCAGGTGTGAGGATCAATGCCGCGAAGCTGCCCCATGCCACCGTGCGCAGATCGGCGGTGATGAAGCCGGCCTGCGTGGCTTCAACCATGCGGTCGATGCTGTCGTCGCAGGCGATGACTTCGGCGCCGCCCGCCTGCAGCGCGTGACAGGACGCGAGGCCGGAGCCGCCGAGGCCGAACACGGCGACGGTCTTGCCGGCGAAGGATGTGACCGGGATCACGATCTCACCGCAGCTTCAGCGTGGAGAGGCCGACCAGCGCCAGCATCACCGAGATGATCCAGAAGCGGATGACGATCTGTGGCTCGGTCCAGCCTTTCTGCTCGAAGTGATGATGGATCGGCGCCATGCGGAACACGCGCTTGCCGGTGAGCTTGAAGGACGTGACCTGCACGATCACCGAGACGGCTTCCAGCACGAACAGGCCGCCGATCACCGCGAGCACGATCTCGTGCTTCACGGCCACCGCGATGGAGCCGAGCATACCGCCCAGCGCCAGCGAACCGGTGTCGCCCATGAAGATCGAGGCCGGCGGCGCATTGAACCACAGGAAACCGAGGCCGGCGCCCAGCACAGCGCCGCAGAGCACGGCGAGTTCGCCGGTGCCCGCGACATAGTTGATCTGCAGGTAATCAGAGAACACCGCGTTGCCGGCGAGATAGGCGATCATGCCGAAGCTTGCCGACGCGATCATGACCGGGACGATGGCGAGGCCGTCGAGACCGTCGGTGAGGTTCACGGCATTGCCGGCGCCGACGACGATGAAGGCACCGAACAGCACGAAGAACCAGCCGAAATTCACGATCACGTCCTTGAGGAACGGGATCACCAGCGAGGACGACAGCGGATCGCGGCCGAGCTTCACGAAAGCGAAACAGGCGGCGCCCGCGATGATGAATTCGATCATAAGGCGCGTGCGGCCGGCAAAGCCCTTGTGGCTCTGCTTGGTCACCTTGAGATAGTCGTCATAGAAACCGACGAAGCCGAAGCCGAGCGTCACCGCCAGCACGATCCAGACATAGGGATTGCGCGGATTGGCCCAAAGCAGCGTGGAGACCACGAGGCCGGACAGGATCATCAGCCCGCCCATGGTCGGCGTGCCCACCTTGACCAGATGCGACTGAGGGCCGTCGGTGCGGATCGGCTGGCCCTTGCCCTGGCGCAGGCGCAGATTGTCGATGATCCAGGGGCCGAACAAGAACACGAACAGTGCGCCGGTCACTACCGCGCCGCCGGTGCGGAAGGTGATGTAGCGGAACACGTTGAACACCGGCACGGTGCCCGCAAAATCGATCAGCCAGTAGAACATTCAGTCCGCCCTATACCGCAGCGTCGTCGAGCGCGGCGTTGCCGGGAAAGCGCTTTTCGAGCGCGGAGACAATCGGTTTCATCTTCGAACCGAGCGAGCCCTTGACCATGATGGCATCACCGGCGCGGATCGCGGCCAGCACCTGCGATTCGAGCGCCGCCGCATCCCCGGCATAGCCGCCCCGCTTGCCCGTGGAAAGAGCATCCCAAAGGTTGCGCATCAGGGGACCACAGCAAAATACCAGATCGATACCGTTGGACTGGACCGCCTCCAGCAGCCCGGCATGAAGTTTCGCGCCATCGGCGCCGAGTTCGAGCATGTCGCCGAGCACCGCGATGCGGCGGCCCTTCGGCCCGACTGCCGCCGCGCCGAGCACGTTGATCGCTGCCGCCATGGAGGCCGGATTGGCATTGTAGCTCTCGTCGATCAGCGTCGCCTCGCCGCCCCCGACTTCGAGCACATGGCGAACGCCGCGGCCCGCGGCAGGCACAACCTGCGACAGCGTCAAGGCGGCGTGGACGAGATCGGCGCCCATCAATTCGGCGGCGGCGAGTACGGCCAGCGAATTCATCGCCATGTGGCGGCCGGGCATGCCGAGCTTGTAGGTGACGTCATGGCCAAGGATATTGGCGTGCACCGCCGAGCAGGTCGGGTGCAATGAGACGTCGAGCAACCGCGCCTCAGCCTTCTTGTCGGCACCGAACGAGACGATGCGCGAGACACCGGCCTTCTTTGCGCTTTTTTGCAAACGCGCGAATTGTGCATTGTCGCGATTGAGGATCGCCACGCCATCGGGTTCGAGCCCGGAGAAAATTTCAGCCTTGGCATCGGCAATGGCTTCGACATTGGCGAAGAATTCCAGATGCACCGGCTCCACGGTGGTGATGACGGCGAAATGCGGCCGCACCATTTTCACGAGCGCTTCGATCTCGCCCGCATGATTCATGCCGATCTCGAAGATCGCAAAGCGCACATCGGCCGGGCAGCGCGCCAGTGTCAGCGGCACGCCCCAGTGATTGTTGAACGAAGCCACCGACGCATGGGTCTTGCCTTGCGCATCCAGCACACGGCGCAGCGCTTCCTTGGTCGAGGTCTTGCCGACCGAGCCGGTGATCGCAATGACCTGCGCTTTCAGGCGTGCGCGCGACGCCTGACCGAGCTCGACGAGAGCTGCGAGTACGTCATCGACCACCAGCAGGCGCGCATCGGCCGGAAACTTGTCGCGCTGCGCGGCTTCGACGACAGCGAGACCGGCGCCCGCTTTCAGCGCGGCTTCGACAAAAGCATGGCCATCATGCACATCGCCCTTGATCGCGAAATAGGCCTCGCCGGGCTTGATGGTCCGGGTGTCGATGGAGATGCCGGTAATGCCTTCCGGCAGCGCGCCCCGAGTGGATGCCTGCATCGCGTCGGCCATCGCGGCCAATGTCCAAAGAAACTCGCTCATGCAGTCCTCTTGGCAAGCGCCGCTGCGGCGGCCTGGTGATCGCTGAAGGGCAGCGTGCGATCACCGACGATCTGTCCGGTCTCATGCCCCTTGCCCGCGATCAGCAAGGCATCGCCGGGCTGCAGGTTCTCGATCGCAAAACGAATGGCCTCGGCACGATCGCCGATTTCGGTCGCGCCCTTTGCAGTTGCCAGGATCGCCGCGCGGATGGTTGCAGGTTCTTCGCTGCGCGGATTGTCGTCGGTGATGATCACCGTATCGGCATTCTCGGCGGCAATCTCGCCCATCAGCGGCCGCTTGCCGGCGTCGCGATCGCCGCCGGCGCCGAACACGACGACGAGCTTGCGCCTGGCATAGGGGCGCAGCGCCTGCAGCGCCTTGGCCAGCGCATCGGGCTTGTGCGCATAGTCGACGAAGACCGGCGCGCCGTTATGCGCACCGACCTGCTCGAGACGGCCCTTGGCGCCTTGGAGATGTTCAAGCGCAGCGAATGTTGCATCGACATCCCCACCGGTGCCGATGACGAGGCCGGCCGCGACGAGCGCATTCTCGATCTGAAATTCGCCGACCAGAGGCAGCGTGATCGCGCGCGTCTTGCCGCGATGCTCGAGCGTGAGTTTCTGCGCAAAGCCTTCGACAGAAGCGTCGACAAGGCGGATGCCCTCGCCTGCGCCGTCGCCCTTGCGACCAACCTTCATCAGACGCAAATGGCGCGACTGCGCCGCATGGATCACCTGCGGCGAATGCTCGTGATCGGCCGCGATCACGGCCACGCCGCCGTCTACAACCAGATTGAGGAACAGCCGGAGCTTGGCACCAAGATAGTGCGCCACGTCCGGATGGTAGTCCATGTGATCGCGCGACAGATTGGTGAAGCCGGCGGCAGAGACGCGCACGCCATCGAGCCTGAACTGATCGAGGCCGTGCGACGATGCTTCCAGCGCCAGATGCGTCACGCCCTCGCCAGTAATCTCGTCGATCTGTTTGTGCAGCGAGATCGGATCCGGCGTGGTCAGCGAGCCATAGATGGTGCGCTTCGGCGACACCAGACCGATGGTACCGATGCTCGCGGAAGCATATCCAAGGCGGCCCCAGATCTCGCGCGCAAAGGACGCGACAGAGGTCTTGCCCGATGTTCCTGTGACGGCGGCGATGACCGCAGGCTGGCGCGGATAGAATCTGGCTGCGGCGAGAGCCAGTGCCAGGCGCGGGTTGCGCGTGCTCACAAAGGGCACAGACAGTCCACCGGGATGATGGTCACCCGCGATAGCGACAGCGCCCGACGCCAGTGCCTGCGTGATGAAGCGCGCACCGTCGGTCTTGGCGCCGGCCAGCGCAAAGAACAAATCGCCCGGTTTGACCGCGCGGCTGTCCACAGCGAGTCCGGTGACGGCAACGTCCCTTGCGGACTCCTCCATCACGGTATCAGGACTGAACAAATCGCGTAGTTTCATGCTGCTCCGGGCAGGCCAGATCGAGGACACATCGGGTTCCGCAACGCCACGCAAACCGCATTTTGCACCGGCTGTAAAGCGCAGATGCGGCGTTACTGAGTCACCTTGGATGTCGCAAGAATAAGGCGGTCGGACGGCGCCAGATCGAAGCGCGGCTCAAGTCCCAAAAGCGGCGCGATGCGGGCGATTACATTGCCCCCCGTCGGCACAGCATTCCAGCCCGAGGTGATGAAACCATGGGTTTCCGGCAGCGCCTTCGGCTCGTCCAGCATCACCAGAACCTGGAATTGCGGATTGTCCATCGGCAGCACGGCGGTAAAGGAATTCAGCACCTGCTTCTTGGAATAGCGGCCGTTGACGACCTTTTCGGCCGTGCCGGTCTTGCCGCCGAGATAGTAGCCCTTGGCCCTGGCTTCGGCCTGCCGCGCCGAACCGGTCTCGGCATTCAGGCGCATCATGTAACGCACCTTGTCGCTGGTCTCTTTCTTGATGACGCGTTTGCCGATCTCCCGCGCTTCCTCTTCGGTGCGCTTCAGGAAGGTCGGCGGGATCAGCAGCCCGCCATTGATCATCGCATTGACGCCCATCACCGCCTGCAGCGGCGCCACAGCCATGCCGTGACCGAATGCGATCGTGATGGTGTTCAACTCGCCCCAACGCTTCGGCACGATCGGCATCGCGCTCTCCGGCAGTTCGGTGCGCAGGCGATCGAGCTGGCCGACTTTCTTCAGGAAGGCCTTGTGCGCTTCGACGCCCTGCCCGAGCGCGATCTTCGCGGCGCCGACATTGGACGAGAAAGTGAAGACTTCGGCCAGCGAGATCGGACGCGGCACCGGATGGGTGTCGTGGATCTTGAACTTGCCATAGCTGAGCGGATAGCGCGCATCATACATGGTATTCAGATTGGCCTTGCCGCTGTCCAGCGCCATTGCCAGCGTCAGGGTCTTGAAGGTCGAGCCCATTTCATAGACGCCGGTGGTCAGTCGGTTGATACGGTCGGGATCGTGCGCTTCCTTCGGATTGTTCGGATCGAAGTCGGGCAGCGAGACCATGGCGACGATCTCGCCGGTCTTCACATTGGACACAAGGCCCGACGCTGCCTTGGCGCTGTACTTCGCCTTGGCCTTGAGCAGTTCGTCGCGCAGCGCGTGCTCGACGCGTAGATCGACGGCGAGTTCGACCGGCTTCTGCAGACGGTCCGAAGCAAAGCCTGCACGATGCAGATCGGCAAGGCCGTTGGTGTCGAGCCATTTCTCGATGCCGGCGATGCCCTGATTGTCGATATTGGTCAGGCCGATCAGATGCGAGACCGCCGCTCCGCTCGGATAGACGCGCTTGTTCTCGCGCAGGAAGCCGATGCCGGGAATACCCAGGCGATGAATGTCGCGCTGCTGCTGCGGCGTGATCTCGCGCTTGAGCCAGGCAAAGCCCTTCTTGCTCATGATCCGCTCGCGCACTTCGGCGCTGTCGAGATCGGGCAACGCGCCAGTGAGCAATTCGACCGCTTCGTCCTTGTCGATGATGCGACGCGGCTCCGAGAACAGCGACGGCGATTTCACGTCGGTCGCAAGGATCGCACCGTTGCGGTCGACGATATCCGGGCGTGCGGTCGCAATGGCGTCACGCGTGGCGCGACGTTCGGCATGGGCATCGCCATTGACGGCGAACATGATGAGACGCACGGCGATGATGCCGTAGACGCCGCCGAATGCAATCATAGCGAGGCCAACACGCGCACGCGCCTTCGCCGCGCGATCGACGTTGCGCCCGTAAAGCAGGCTGCGGATCAGACGCTGGCGCCAGGGCTCCGGCGGCCGGGTGATCGGTTTGTTCGGGTCGAGCGGCTGACCTGTCACTGCGGATCCTCCGGCCGTAGCTCTGATGCGGGCACCGAGCCGGTCACGATATCCGGATCGATGGTATTGAGCATCGCGCCGATTGGATCGGGCTCGCCCGGCTTGGCGAAATTCGACGGCCGGTCCGGCAGGTTCTTCAACGTGTCGAATTGCTGTGCCGTCATCGGCTGCAGTTTGAGATGACGTTCGGCGAGGCCCTGCAACCGCATCGGCGCATCCAGCTTGGCCCATTCGGCGCGCAGCGACGCAATGGCATCGCGCTGCTCGCGGATGTCGGCGTGCAGGCGCAGCACCTTCTCGGTGCGCACGGTGGATTCCATCTTGATGCGATAGACATAGGCGGCGGCGAAGACGAGAACGGCAATGACGAGAAGGTGGATGATCCGCATGGTCAGCCTCCCTTCATCACGGAGGCGAGCGTCGGCCAGCCCGGCAACGGACCGGCATCCTGTGCCGGCGCATCGGTGCGCTCGGCACCGCGCAGCTTCGCCGAGCGCGCGCGCGGATTGGCCCTGAGTTCTTCGTCGCCCGCGATGATCGGGCGCTTGTTGACGAGCGAGAAGCGCGGCCTGGACTGGGCGATCTCCGGCAGATGCCGCGATCCGCCGCCGGTCTTGCTGCGCTCGACCATGAAATTCTTGACGATGCGGTCTTCCAGCGAATGGAACGAGACCACCGACAGCCGGCCGCCCGGCTTCAGCACGCGCTCGGCCGCAGCCAGCGCAGTATGAAGTTCATCGAGCTCTTCATTGATGAAGATGCGTAGCGCCTGGAACGTCCGCGTCGCCGGATGGATTTCGCCGGGCTTGGCCCACACGACCTTCTGCACGATATCGACGAGCTGTTTCGTCGTCTCGATCGGCGCTTCCTTGCGCGCGGCGACGATCGCACGTGCGACGGAGCGGGAGTGCCGCTCCTCGCCGAAGATATAGATGATATTGGCGAGATCGGCCTCGGAGGCCTTCGCGACAACATCCGCCGCGGTTGGGCCGTGCTGGCTCATGCGCATGTCGAGCGGGCCGTCGAAACGGAACGAGAAGCCGCGCTCGGCCTGATCGATTTGCATCGATGACACGCCGACATCCATCACGACGCCATCGACGAGCGGTTCGCCCTGCGAAATGCAGACATCGGCGAGATTGGAGAAGCGATCTTCGACCAGCGTGAGACGGCCGTCGGACTTGTCGACCAGATCGAACCCACCGGCGATGGCGGTCCGGTCACGATCGATGGCGATAACACGGGTTCCCTCGGTCGCGAGAATGGCGCGGGAATAGCCACCGGCGCCGAATGTGGCGTCGACATAGATGCCGCCCGCGCGCGGGCTCAGCATATCGACGGCTTCAACGCCGAGAACGGAGATATGTCGGGTATCGGGCGTGCTCATGCGCGCGGCCGCCGGAAGCGTACAGACAGCGCGTTCCGTTCCTTCGCATCGAGGCGTAAAATCAAACTGGACACCAACTGGCCCATGTCGCCTCAACTGTCGGCGCGCCGCCCGGCTTTTCCTCCTGAAAAGCCCGATCGCCGCGCAATTACGGGTTCCATTCAACGCGCCACCCGCGTTTCGCGCGAGGCAGGCCGGACGTCCGCATGGATTTGTCGGGATTGCCATGGATTTGAACGTCAAAATGGAACTTTGGCCGCCCTTTTCAGGTCGGCTCGTCACCCCTCAGTAACGGCACTTAGCGTTAAGAAAGCGTTGATGGGTTGGAGAGCAGTCGATCAATTACAAGTGCCGGTTTCATCGTAGTGGTGATGCCTTGGGCCCACAGTGGATAAAAATGGGGCAAAACTGTCATGCGGTCGTTGCATAGCAAGGTGTCCGTCGAGGATAGTACACGCCTGCGGCACAACCGATATGTGCAGCTGTTCTCGTGACTGATTTGAGTTTTCTGATGGCATCACCTTCGTCCGCACCCGCTGGATCCGAGTCCAAGCGTCACCGCGCCCTCCCGATTCCCAAGGGCGCCGCGGACATGCCGACATTTACCCCGGATTCCTCTGTGGTCTCCGACGTGATCCCGTCGCCGAATTTCGGTGAGCGCAACAAGGGCCTCGTGCCCGATATGATCGTGCTGCACTACACCGGCATGCCCGATGCGGAAGGCGCGATTACGCGCCTGTGCAGCGCCGGCACCGATGTCTCTGCACATTACATCGTGCTCGAGGACGGCCGTATCGTGCAGACGGTGCCGGAAGCCAAGCGCGCCTGGCATGCCGGCGTCGGCTTCTGGGCCGGCGAAGAGGATATCAATTCCTGCTCCATCGGCATCGAGATCATCAATCGCGGCCATGACTGGGGCTATCCGGACTTTCCGAGCCGGCAGATCGCCGCGGTGACCGCTTTGTGCCGCGGCATCATGCTGCGCCATGATCTGCAGCCGCATCGCGTACTCGGCCATTCCGACGTCTCGCCCTCGCGCAAGAAAGATCCCGGCGAGAAATTTCCGTGGCACTCGCTGGCCAATTCCGGCGTTGGCCACTGGGTAATGCCGGCGCCGATCGTGCGCGGCGAAACCATGAAACTCGGCACCGAGGGCGAAGACGTCCTGGCGCTACAACATGCACTGGCGCGCTATGGCTACGGCATCGAGACCGACGGCCAGTACAATGCCCCGACCATGGAAGTGGTCACTGCCTTCCAGCGCCATTTCCGTCCCGAGCGCGTCGACGGTCTCGTGGATCACTCGACGTTGACGACCCTGCAGGCCCTGCTCGCCAGCCTGCCCAGCGAAGCGACAGCCTAGATCTCCGGATCGGTCATCTCGTCCAGTTCAGCCAGCCGGCGCGCGTAAAGCCGGCGCAGAGGCGCCAGCTGTGTGGCCGCGCTGGCCCGATGATACGCATCGCGGGCGGCATCGCGCCGACCGAGACGGCGCAACAAATCGGCACGCACCGCCGGCAGCAGATCGTAGCCGTCGAGGCCGCCCCGCGCCTGCAATGCGTCGATCAGATCCAAGGCACGCAGCGGACCATCGACCATCGCCACCGCCGCGGCATGGTTGAGTTCGATCACCGGCGATGGCCTGATCCGCAGCAGGACTTCGTAGAGCCCGGCGATCTGCGGCCAGTCGGTGGCTTGATAGCTTGGCGCCCGCGCATGCAGCGCCGCGATCGCGGCCTGCACCACATAGTCATCGGGGCGGCCGGGAGCCTGCAACGCATCCTCGACCAGCCGCAATCCCTCGGCAATCTGGTGATGATCCCACAGCGACCGATCCTGCGCTTCCAGCAGGACGATATCGCCATCCGCCGTCGCACGACCGGAGCGGCGCGCGTCGTGCAGCAGCATCAGCGCCAGCAGGCCTTTGACCTCGCGTCGCTGCGGCAAAAGCGCATCCAGCAAACGAGCCAGCCGGATTGCTTCCCGCGCCAGGTCCGGCCGCATCAGATCGTCGCCAGACGTGGCAACGTAGCCCTCTGTGAAAACCAGATAGATCACGGCCAACACGCCTCGCAGGCGCTGTTCGAGCGCATCCCGCCCAGGCACTTCATAGGGAATTCCGGCGATGCGGATCTTCTGTTTGGCTCGGACCAGCCGTTGCGCCATGGCGTCTTCGCCGATCAGAAACGCCCGTGCCACCTGAGCGGTGCTCAATCCACAGACGGTCCGCAGCGTCAGCGCCACCTGCACCTCCTCGGCGAAGGCCGGATGGCAGCAGATGAAAATCAGCCGCAGCATGTCGTCGTCGAGAACGGTAGCATCGCAGCGATCGTCATTTGCGCACGCATTCAGCAACAACTCGTGCGTCACCTGTTCCTGCTTGCCGCGAAACGAGACCTGACGCCTGACACGGTCGATCGCCTTGTTGCGGCCGACATTGACAAGCCACGCACGTGGATTTTCCGGCGGTGCGGCGGTTGGCCATTTTTCAAGCGCAACCGCGAAGGCATCCTGCAACGCATCTTCAGCCAAATCGAAATCGCCGACGAGGCGGATCAGCGTCGCCAGCGCGCGACCCGCCTCGTTGCGAAATATCTTGTCGATTTCGGCCAGCGTCATGACGTCAGTTATAGACCCAGACCGGCCGCACCTCGATTGAACCAATCCGCGCGCTGGGAATGCGCGCCGCAATCGCCATTGCGGCATCGAGATCCTTCGCCTCGACCAGATAGTAACCGGCGAGCTGTTCGTGCGTCTCGGCGAACGGACCGTCGGTGGTGAGCGTCTTGCCGTCGCGCACCCGCACCGTGGTCGCTGTGGTCGTCGGTTGCAGCCGGTCGGCTGCCTTGAAGTTGCCGCTCTGGACGATGGACTGGGTGAACGCACCATACTCCTCAAGCATCTTCTGGTTCTCCGCGGCGTCCCGTTTCGCGTACTCGGCTTCGCTCTGGTAGATCATCAACAGATACTGCATCTTGCTCACTCCTTTTGATCGGCGCCATTCGCCGTGACTTTGGCATGATCTGGTCCGAAAGCCGGTTTCCGCTTTTCGGGATCATGCCGTCAGTCGAACGAGCCGGCAGCAGAACGACATCTTCAGGATAATTTATTTTGGCAAAGACTGCGCGCGTTCCCGGCTTGACGCCACGGCCCTGAGCCTCCATGCCTGTGCCGTCAGTCGGCTGGACGGCCGCTCCCGCTATGGTCGAAAGGCTGTGGGAGAGGAAAGTCCGGGCTCCATCGACATACGGTGCCGGATAACGTCCGGCGGGGGTGACCCCAGGGAAAGTGCCACAGAGAACGAACCGCCTCGCCTCCCTCCGCAAGGAGATGGCGCGGTAAGGGTGAAAAGGTGCGGTAAGAGCGCACCGCGTGTCCGGCAACGGAAACGGCATGGCAAACCACACCGGGAGCAAAACCGAATAGGGACGGCAACGCAGTCAGTTCGCTCACCTTGAGCGATAACACTGCAGGGCGATGTCAGGCTCGCTGTCCGGGTAGGTTGCTTGAGGCCATAGGCAACTATGGTCCCAGAGGAATGGCCGTCACGTATCGTCGGTGCAAATCGGCGGTGCCCTACAGAACCCGGCTTACAGGCCGGCTGATAACTTTCTGAACAACGAAGGGCCCGGCGCAACACGCCGGGCCCTTCGCCAGTTCTGGCGTCGTCGGAGCTGCTCGATCAACTGGCCGCACTGGTGCGGTCGAGATCCAGTACCTGCCGCTCGAACAATCCGCGATAGATGCCGTTCGGCCGGGCGGTGAGCGTGGCATGGGTGCCCTGCTCGGCGACGCGCCCGCGGTCAAACACCAGGATGCGATCGAGGCTGCGCACCGTCGACAGGCGATGCGCGATCACGATCGAGGTGCGGCCTTTCATCAGCCGCTCCATCGCCTCCTGGATCAACGCCTCCGACTCTGAATCGAGACTCGACGTCGCCTCGTCCAGAATCAACACCGGCGCATCCGCCAGGAAAGCACGCGCCAGCGCGACACGCTGCCGCTCGCCGCCTGACAGCTTCACCCCCCGCTCACCGACCAGCGTGCCATAACCTTTCGGCAGCCGCTCGATGAAGTCATGTGCATTGGCCAGCCGCGCCGCCTGCTCGATCGCCGCTGTGCTGGCACCAGGCCGGCCATAGGCGATGTTGTCGGCCAGCGAGCGGTGAAACAGGATCGGATCCTGCTGCACGATGGCGATGCGG
This sequence comes from Tardiphaga sp. GW822-FHT04G09, assembly GCF_058800725.1. Classification (NCBI taxonomy): domain Bacteria; kingdom Pseudomonadati; phylum Pseudomonadota; class Alphaproteobacteria; order Hyphomicrobiales; family Nitrobacteraceae; genus Tardiphaga; species Tardiphaga sp. GW822-FHT04G09. Next base: position 66,646 of record NZ_JBXAMO010000024.1, read on the forward strand.
CTGCGCAGCGATTCCTGCGTGACATCGGCGATGTTCTGGCCGTCGATCAGGATGCGGCCGTCCGACACATCGTAGAGCCGCTGGATCAGCTTCACGAAAGTCGTCTTGCCCGAGCCCGAACGCCCGACCAGACCGACGCGTTCGCCGGCGCGGATGTCCACCGACAGACCGTCATAGAGCGGCGTCGCGTGACCGCCATAGTGGAACGTCACGTCATCGAACAGAATGCGGCCGCCGGTGATGGCAACCGGCTGGGCATCGGGAGCATCGGCGATGCCCAGTGCAACATCATGAATCGCGACAAGCTCCTCCATGTCGTTCACCGAACGCTGCAGGTTGTTGATGTGCATGCCGACATCGCGCAGATAGCCGTGGATCACGACATAGCTCGTCAGCACATAAGTGACGTCGCCTGCCGTGGCCTGCCCGTTCAGCCACAGCCATAGCGCGCCGCCGATCACCGCCGCACGCACGCACAGCAATACGGCAAGCTGCACCGTGCTCGTGGTGTTGTAGCGATACCATGTGCGCGCCACGCGTACGCGCCAGCGGCCGATGACCTGCCCCAGCCGGTCGTCCTCGCGCCGCTCCGCCCCGAAGGATTTCACCACTGCATTGCATGTCAGCGCATCCGCCAGCGTGCCGCCGACCTTGGTGTCCCAGGCATTCGATACGCGTGCGGCCGGCGCGATGTAACGCGTGGAGAACCACACGGTCATGGCGATATAGGCGACCGTGCCGACAGCGATCACACCGCCCAGCGCCGGCCAGTGCCAGCCGAGCAACAGCATCGAGCCAAGCAACACCACCAGCGACGGTAACAGCGCCATCAGCAGCGTGTCATTGAGCAGATCGACCGCCCACATGCCGCGTGTGACCTTGCGCACCGTGGAGCCCGCAAAGCTGTTGGCGTGCCAGTCGGTCGAGAAACGCTGCACGCGTGCGAAAGCCTCGCGCGACAGGTCGGACATCATGCGCAGCGTGAACGGAACGATGGCGTGGATGCCGAGCAGCCGCAGCAGCATCGACGTCGCACCAAGCGCCACGATGGCGCCGAACGCTGTAAATGCTGCCTGCCGCGCCGCCGGATCTGCGCCGCCTTTGGTAACGGCATCGACCAGCTGGCCGGAGAATAGCGGCATGAACAGATCGGCCACCGTCGCGCCGAGCAGACCGACGGCAACCGTCGCCGCACGTCCGGGCTGCCGGAACCAATGCCGGATCACGAAAGGGATCACCACGCGGATGGCGGCGGCGCGGTCTTTGGATTTCAGAGTCATGACATCATCCGGCAGCGCCCCTGCGCAGACCGGCTCCATGGTTTGACGCGCAACGGCCAGACCGAGCGCGAGCGTCCTAAAAGTACAGAAACGGGAAAGATCAGGATGGTCGGGACATCAGGCCCGACCGGCAGAGGCGGAACCGGGGCTCAATGAGCCCGCATAAATCCACATGCGTGCACCGAACCGAGAATTCCGGAGAGCAGATCAATCGACTTCATGGAGACTCTCCCTCGGTTCGAGCAATGGATGATGTTTTTATAGATGTGCCCCCGGCTTTTGGCAACAAGATGGCCAACAGCAATTGCGGACCGGCAATAGAACCGCTCCAGCCGCGCCTAGTGCCCGCCGCCGGCACTCGCGGGATTGCTGGGCTTGTTCAGCAGCATCACCATGAGGCTGAGACCGACATAGAACACCGACAGCGCGAAGAACGCGTCGCCGAAACTCATCACCACGGCCTGCCGGTGAACGATCTGCGACAGCTGCTTCATCGCCATCCGCGAGGCGTCGCCCATGCCCTGGAATTTCTGGGTGAACATGTTGAGCATCTCGACCGCCTGCGCGTTGCCCCATGTCACCTTGTCGTGCAGCCGCGTGATATGGAAATCGGTGCGGTGATCGAGCACGGTGTTGATCAGCGCGAGGCCGAGCGCACCGCCGAGATTGCGCGTCAGATTGAACAGGCCGGACGCGTTCTTCAGCATCTGCGGCGCCAGGGTGCCGAGGGCAATGTTGTTGACGGGGACCATCGCCATCATCATGCCAATGCCGCGCAGGATCTGCGGCACGAGCAATTCGTAGAAGTCGAAGTCGCGGGTAATCCAGGTCATCTGCCATGTGCCGGCAGCGAACAGCACCAATCCCGTCATGATGAGATAGCGCATGTCGATCTTCTGCATCAGACGCGCCACCAGTGGCGCCGTCAGAAACATCGCAACGCCCGAGACGAACATGGTCTCACCGATCATCAGCGCGCTGTAACCGCGGATTTCGGCGAGATAGCGCGGATAGAGATAGGTCAGACCATAGAGGCCGATGCCGACGCAGAACGAGAACAGACAGCCCAGCGCGAAGTTGCGATCGGTGAAGGCGCGGATGTCAACGATCGGTTCCTTTGCCGTCAGCACGCGCCAGAAAAACGCCACGCAGCACACAACACAGACAACGGCGAAGATCGCGATCGAGGTGTCGCCGAACCAGTCGTTGCGCGGCCCCTCTTCCAGCACATATTCCAGCGAGCCGAGGAAACCCGCCATGAAGCCGAGGCCCCACCAGTCGAAATGATCGAGCAGTTCGAAATGCGGCTCGTCGAAATCCACCAGCGCCAGCACGCCAATGGTGATGCCGATGCCGGGGACGACGTTGATGAAGAACAGCCAGTGCCATGACAGCGCGTCGGTGATGTAGCCGCCCACCGTGGGTCCTATGGTCGGCGCCAGCGTTGCGACAAGACCGATGATCGGGCCGACGATATGGAATTTGGAGCGCGGAAACACCGTGTAGGCCGAAGCAAACACCGTCGGGATCATGCCGGCGCCGAGAAAGCCCTGGATCGCGCGCCACAGGATCATCTGCTCGATCGACGAGGTGAAGCCGCACATCAGGCTGGCGAAGGTGAAGCCGGCAGCGGAGATGGCGAACAACATGCGCGTGCCGAGCGCGCGCGACAGGAAGCCCGACAGCGGGATCGCGATCACTTCCGCGATCAGATAGGCCGTCTGCACCCAGGAGACTTCGCTGGACGACGCCGACAGACCGGCCTGGATCTCAGACAGCGATGCCGAGACGATCTGGATGTCCAGGATCGACATGAACATGCCGAATACCATGATCAGAAACGCGATCAGGCGTTTCGGTGCGACGTGGTCCGCAGCCGGAGTGGCCGGCGGTGCGCCTGACACGGTTGTCGTCGTGGACATCTGCTTGTCCTGACCTAGCGCGCGGGTTCAGCACCCGGCTTGGTATTGACGCGGACATAGACCGACATGCCGGCGCGCAGGAGATTCTCCCTGGCGACGTCAGCCGGCACCCTGAGGCGCACAGGCACGCGCTGCACGATCTTGGTGAAGTTGCCGGTCGCATTGTCCGGCGGCAGCAGCGTGAACACCGAGCCCGCGGCAGGCGCGAGGCTTTCGACGGTGCCCTCGATGGCGCGGCTGCTATCCGCATCGAGCTCGATCGAGACCGGCTGACCCGGCTTCAGACGGCGCAGTTGCGTTTCCTTGAAATTGGCATCGATATAGACGTCGTTGAGCGGCACGACATTGCCGAGGCGCTGCCCCATCGAAACGAAATCACCGGTCGAGATGAGACGGTTGGAGAAGATGCCGTCCACCGGCGACTTCACGGTCGTGAAGTCGAGGTCGCGTTCGGCCTTGTCCAGCGCGCTCTGCAATTCAGCGAGCTGCGCGCGCGCCTCGTTCTGCTGCGCCTTGGTCACTTCGACGCTGCTCCTGGCGGAGTCGACGGATGCCTTCGCGGCCTTGACGGCAGCCGAGGTCTGGTCACGGTTCGACTGCGAGGTCTCATAGACCGAGCGTGAGGCAAAGCCCTGCTTGCTCAGCGTTTCCTGGCGGTCGAATTCAAGCACGGCGCGATTGGCGGCAGCATCGGCCGATACGAGCTGGGCCCGGGCCTGTTCGACAGCGCTTTCCTGCGCACCGACCTGACGGCCGATCCGTTCGATGGTGGCCTTCTGGGTGTCGATCTTGCGCTTGGCAGCATCGACGGCGATGCGATAGTCGCCATCGTCGATCCTGAAGATCACCTCGCCGGCCTTTACTGCCACGTTATCACCCGGCAGGATCTGCGCGATGTGGCCGGACACGCGCGCACCCAGCGTGGTGTTGCTGGCGCGGACATAGGCGTCGTCGGTGGACACGATGAAGCGGCCGACCAGATAATAGTTCACGCCGTAATAGACGCCCGCGACGGCGAGCAGCGCGCCGACGCCGAGCAGCACTTTTTTCTTCTTGCCGGATTTTGGCGCAGCGGTCTGCGCGGTCGCGGCCTGTGCTGCTCCGGCGGGTTGTTCAGATGCGGGCGCGTCGGCAGGACCGCGGGCGGCGGGTTCATCCGCTGCCGGCGACACGACGCGCACCGGTGCGCTGTCAGCCTCGCCTTCAGGGCGAATGATACGGGCAGCCTGGTCGCGTGGTCCGGCCATTCCGGCCATTCCGGCCTCCTAAGCATGTAAATGCGAAGACCTCCGGACAGACCGGGTTCCCGCTTGCTGCGGCAATATGTAAATTGACCGAACGGTTCGGTCAAGATAGAGTTTGGCCAGTTCATCACGATTTCGCGTTATTCTGGTTCTCTTCGGAACGGTATTTTGCTGATTCATCGAACAGGCTGAACGAATGGTTGCCTCTCACCATGCCTCCCTCTCGCCCGTCGGCGAGGAAGACAGCGCCAAGCGCCGCCAAATTCTCGATGGCGCGCGCAAGGTCTTCCTGGATCTGGGCTTCGACGGCGCCAGCATGGGGGAGATCGCGCGTGCCGCCGGCGTCTCCAAGGGGACGCTCTATGTCTATTTCACCGACAAGAGCGCGCTGTTCGAAGCGATCGTCGAGCAGGAGAAACTCGAACAGGGCAAGGCCGTCTTCAATCTCGATCCCGAGCGCGATGCGGTGACCACGCTCGGCGAATTCGGCCGTGCCTATATTCAGTTGCTGTGCCGCCCCGGCGGCGGCTCGGCGATCCGCACCGTGATGGCCATCGCGGAACGCATGCCCGATGTCGGAAAGCGCTTTTATGAAGCGGTGCTGGCACACGCGATCCGGCAGGTCGCGGCCTATCTGGATGCCCGCGTCGCTGCGCAGGAACTGGAAATCAAGGATACCGAGCTTGCCGCGGCGCAATTCATGATGTCGTGCCAGGCGACGCTGTTTCAGCCCTTCATCTTCCAGGCCAAGCCGACACCCACGCGCGCGGAGATCGACAAGGTCGTCGACAGCGCCGTGCGGATGTTCCTCGCGGCCTACCGCATCTGACAAGCCGGCCTATTCGTTCTCGTAGAAATCCTCGTCGTCAGGCGACTTGCGCGTGGACTTCTTGGCGGTGCGGCCGATCGAGCCGGTCACGCCGCCGTAGTCATTGTTGTTGCGGCTGGCATAGGGATTGCGGCTCTGCGCACGCGCGGCAATCTCCTCGCCGGAGACAGCTGCCGGCTGGCAGATCACCGGGCGCTTGGCCCGGCGCATCAGATCCACGTGAATGTGATCGTAGTGATAGACGTTGGAGCCCGGCGCCAGCACGGTGTTGAAGACCTGGCACGCGCCGCCCTGGATGTCGCGCAGGAAGCCCTGCTCTTCCGGCATGCCCTTCCAGCCTGCCTTCACCGAGATGCTGCGACCATCGGCGAGCACGAAGGCGGAGATATCGAGGGCATTGCCGAACGCATGTTCGGAAATATGCGCGCGCGAATTGCCGTTCATGCCGCGGCACGAATAGGCGGAGATCTGCTTGATCTCGGCGACGCGGACGCCGAACCAGCGCATGGCCGCCGGCTGCACGGACTCCGCAAGCCACTTGTCGAGCGCCGAGACGATCGGACAGGCGAGCGTCGCCGTCGGCTTCACGACGACGGGCCCGACCGAGCCCGTGACATTGCCGGCTCCCGGGCCGAGGCGCTGCGGCGCGTAATCCTGCGGCGGCTGGCTCTGCGGCACGCCTGAACTATAGCGGCCGTATGGCGCGCGCGGCTGCTCCTGCTGCGGCGGGCGCATCGTCTGCGGCGAACCTTCCGGCGGCAATTCGATTTCGTCCTCGCTGTCCGGCGGCACGCCAGGCGCGTTCAGCGAGATCGGTCCGTTATTGGCTGCGCCGCCATAGGACGGCTGCTGCGACGCCGCTTGCGGATAGGAACTCGGATAGCTGTTCGCCGGACGCGTCATGACCTGCGGCTGCGGCTGTGGCTGCACCGGCCAGCGCGGCTGGCTCGCACCGCCGATGCCGCCCGGCGGCCGCAAGGTTTCATCGGCAAAACCGTAGCTGCTGCTCGACTCGCCGAGCGCCGCCACCTTCAAGGGAAATTCTGCGCCGCAGACACCGGGCCCGGAAATCGGGTTGATCCGGACCAGATCAGCGCCCTCTTTCACCGTGCCTGATTTCAGACATGCGACTTCTGCCTCGGCACGCCATGGCTCACGTTCCTGGGTCTGAAACAGACCGCGGCCGCAACCTGCAAGCGATACAAGGACGACGGAGCCGACGAGATACAAACGAACTCTGCGCGTCATTCGCGCAAGGTGGTCGAAATGTTTTAAAGACTCTTCAACGCAATGAATTCACGTTTGATTCACCATGTTGCGGGCGTGGCAAAGTTCCCCGCGCAAACATGGCGATGCGCTCCCGTCCCCGAAAGGAAGAGAGCGCATGCCACATGGTGAGACGTCGATCAGAGCGCCGTGCGCCCGAACTGTTCTTCATCGACGAGCTTCGAGCCTTCCTTGATGTCGCGCAGGATGGTCGGCTGGATGAAATAGCCCGGCCGGTTCAGTCGCGGGATTGAGAACCGCATCTTGAGATCGCATCGTTATATTCGTTTGTATATCACGCTAACCGAGTTTTTGGCGGCCCTGATGTTTGCGTTGTTTCGCCCTATAGGCAGCCAGGACGCAGTAGCGGCACGGTTGCGGTGCAGCGGATTATTTACGCGTATTTTTCCTTGTATCTCTGGAACGCCCCACCGCCCTCCGCGTTACTCCGCGCGACAACGTCATAAAGGGAGGTTCCCGTGACTATGATGGGTCAACTGAGCGTTGTGACGGCCTATGCGGCAATCGTCTTTGTCGGCGCTATCGTGTTGGGCTTGCTGTAGACCCCCGTTCCCGTAATTTTTCCCTGACTTTGGCGTCCGCTCCCACCGAGCGGGCGCTTTTTGCTGTCATGTCATGCGAATAGCCGATTGACAGTATGACGCAGGGTGGGTCCTGATACCCGTCTTTACGAGCGCTTGCGCATACCGCTGCACGGTAGATGAGCGCCGGAAATATCGAAGTCAGGAAACGTCCATGCGCAGAATTTTTGCCGCCGCTGTTGCCGTTTTTTTGTCCGCCGCCGCGCTCGCCGCCCCCGCCGCTGCGCAAACTCCGATCAAGATCATGGTCGGCGGCATCGACAAACAGATCTATCTGCCGGCGAAGCTCGCGGCGCAACTCGGCTTCTTCAAGGAACAGGGTCTCGACGTCGAACTGTTCAATTCGACCTCCGGTTCGCAGGCCGCGACCGCGCTGCTCGCCCGTGAAGTCCAGGGCGTGGTCGGGTTCTACGATCACACCATCGATCTGCAGTCCAAAGGCAAGTTCATCACCTCGGTGGTGCAGTTCGCCGTCGCGCCTGGCGAAGTCGTGCTGGTGAAAGCCGCGGATGCGGACAAGCTGAAGGATCCCGCCAACTGGAAGGGCCAGGCGCTCGGCGTTACCGGGCTCGGCTCCGCCACCGACTTCCTGACCCGCGCGCTCGCCGCCAAGGCAGGGCTGAAGGTGCAGGACTACACGCTGGTCCCGGTCGGCGCCGGCGATACGTTCCTGGCTTCCATGCAGCAGGGGAAAATCGTTTCCGGCATGACCACGGAGCCGACGGTGGCGCGCGCGGTCAAGAACGGCACGGCCAAAGTCGGCATCGACCTGCGCACGCCGGAAAGCACCCGCGCTGCACTTGGCGGCGATTATCCGGCCGCGTGTCTCTATATGGACCGCGCCTGGATGGAGGCGAACAAGGAGACCGCGCAGAAGGTCGTCAATGCCTTCGTGAAGACGCTGAAGTGGATGAACAGCCACTCGCCCGAGGAAATCGCGGCCCAGATGCCGAAGGACTATTATGCCGGCGAACTCGACCTCTACGTGCAGGGTCTGCGCGAAGGCAAGCCGCAATATTCGGTCGACGGCATGATGCCGGCGGGTGCACCGGAATCGGTGCTGAGCGTGCTGAACAGCTTCTCGCCCAACCTCAAGGGCAAGACCATCGACCTCGCCAAGACCTACACCACGGATTTCGTGGTCAAAGCCAACGCGACGAACTGAGCATGACCGCAATCGCATCGCCCTCCGCCGTCGCGCTGAAGAACGTCGCGCGCCGCTTCGTCACGCCTTCGGGTGACGTTCTCTCCGCGCTCGAGGATTTCGACCTCAGCATTGCGCCCGGCGAATTCATGGCCGTGGTCGGCCCCACCGGCTGCGGCAAGTCGACGACGCTCGGGCTGATCGCCGGCCTCGCCCGCCCGCAAGGTGGCGAGGTCACATTATTCGATGCGCCGGTGACCGGTGTCGATCGCCGCGTTGGCTTCGTGTTCCAGCAGGATGCGGTATTCCCGTGGCGCGACGTGCTCGGCAATGTCATGGCCGGACCGCTGTTTCGCGGCGTACCGAAAGACAGGGCGGAGGCCGCCGCGCGTGACTGGATCATTCGCGTCGGACTGAAGGGCTTCGAACATCATCATCCGCATCAGCTCTCCGGTGGCATGCGCAAGCGCGTGGCGCTGGCGCAGACCTTCATCAACAATCCGCAGGTGCTGCTGATGGACGAGCCATTCTCCGCGCTCGACGTGCAGACCCGCGAATTGATGCAGGAGGAATTGCTGCAACTCTGGGCGCAGGCGAAATCAGCGGTGCTGTTCGTGACGCATGATCTCGACGAAGCCATCCTGCTGGCCGACCGCGTTGCGGTGCTGACCACGCGACCGGCGCGGGTGAAGTCCGTCCACACCATCGACCTGCCGCGCCCGCGCGATGTCGCCACCTTGCGCTACGACGAACGCTTCATCGCCATTGCGCGAAAAATCTCCGACGACCTGCGCGAGTAAGTCTTGCGCGCACGGGCGGGACATTGACATGACCGAGTCAACAGTGACCGCCCCTCTCGCCACCGACGGCCGCATCGAGACCGCCGTTCAGCGCATGCGCCGCCACCAGCGCCTGGTGCTGACGCTACGGCTTGCCGTTCTTGTATTCCTGATTGGCGGCTGGGAATTCGGCGTCCGCCTCGGCGTCATCGATCCGTTCTTCTTCGGCCAGCCATCCGGCATCGTCACCAAGCTGATCGACTGGACCGAGAACGGCACCTCGATCGGGCCGCTGTGGAAGCAGATCTGGGTCACGATCTACGAGGCCGGCGCCGGCTTCCTGATCGGTTCGGTCATGGGCATCCTGTGCGGCATCGCGCTGGGGCGTAACCAGCTCCTGTCGGACGTGTTCTCGATTTACATCAAAGTGGCGAATTCGATCCCGCGCGTCGTGCTCGGCTCGATCTTCATCGTCGCCCTCGGCCTCGGCGCGGCCTCGAAGATCGCGCTCGCTGTCGTCATGGTGTTCTTCGTGGTGTTCGCCAATGCCTTTCAGGGCGTGCGCGAGGCCGACAAGAACCTGATCGCCAATGCGCGCATCCTCGGTGCCAGCAACTGGCAGATGACCCGCGCCGTGGTGCTGCCCTCGGCGCTGTCGTGGATCCTCGCCAGTCTCCATGTGTCGTTCGGCTTCGCCCTGGTCGGCGCCATCGTCGGCGAATTTCTCGGCGCCCGCGAAGGCATGGGGCTGCTGATTGCCACCGCGCAGGGCTCGTTCGATTCCAACGGCGTCTTCGCCGCGATGATCGTCATTGCGATCGTGGCGCTGCTGGCCGAATGGATCCTGACCATGATCGAGAACCGGCTGCTGACCTGGCGCCCGGATACCACCGTTAACGAGTAATATCCGAAGCCCGGCGCGCTTGATTCAAATCGCCGCGCCGGCGGTCATTTCTTCTGCAACAATGTTGTCCGCTTCCCCCGCGACGACACATTACTCCGCCGCGACGAAACCGTTTTGCACGATTGACGCAAATTTCCTGAAACGGCCGCTGGGTACATCTCCTGCCAACGAGACGCCGAACGGGCGCTCATTCACAGGCCCCCAAACGGAGTTTCCCATGATCACCCTCGCGTCCTTCGAACGAAAAATTCGCCGTGCCGCCGTTGCCATTGGCGCGCTCATTGCCGGCGCCTTCTCCTTTGCCCATCCGGCAGCCGCAACGCCGCTGCCGCTGTTTCCGTTCTTCATGGCGCCGCCAGTACAGAGCGAGCCTTCGCCTTACATGCAGTCCCCGCAGATCGATGACGAACGCCCGGCCATCGAACAGCCCGCGCGCTTCAAACGCCAGATCGTCAGCTATCCGACCCGCGAAGCCCCCGGCACTGTCATCGTCGATACGCCGAACACCTATCTCTATTACGTGCTCGGCAATGGTCAGGCGATCCGCTACGGCATCGGTGTCGGCCGCGATGGCTTCACCTGGTCCGGTGTGCAGACCGTGACCCGCAAGGCCGAATGGCCGGCATGGACCCCGCCCGCTGAAATGATCGCGCGCCAGCCCTATCTGCCACGTCACATGGCCGGCGGCCCCGGCAACCCGCTCGGCGCCCGCGCGATGTATCTCGGTGGCACGATCTATCGCATCCACGGCACCAATATGCCGGAGACCATCGGCACACAGGTCTCGTCGGGCTGCATCCGCCTCACCAATCAGGACGTGTCTGATCTGTATTCCCGTGTCACTGTCGGCACCAGGGTCGTCGTGCTGCCGATGGATCGCCGCGCAGAGGGCGCAAGTGGCAAACGCGGCTAATCTGAGGCGCGGCTCCTAACTGGCGCGGGTCGTCCCGGCATTGTAGTGTCCCCGCGTTTTCGAGCGGGGACATCATGCGTCTAAAACCAATTCTGATCGGCGCCGTGCTGGTCGCGATCTTTTTCCTGGTCGCCCTCAAGGTGATGGACTATGTGGCACCCCGCGGCGCCGGTTCGGCGCCGGTGCTGGTCGCCTTGCCGCCACTGCCGGCTTCGCCTACGCGCAGCTCCACCATCGTCGCCCCCGTCGCCATCGCACTCACCGCGATCCGCGATGCCGCCGACCGCGGCGCGCCGCACAGCTTCAATGGCACCGCGGATAATCCCGCACAGCAACTGCTTCAGGATGCCGATATCAAGTGGACGGCGGCGCGAGGGCCGATCGCAGCCACCGGCGCGCAGGACACGCTGACCATGTCGACGCCGTTGACCGGCACGCTCAATGTCTCCGGCGCGATCTCGACAAATGTCCGCGACGCCCTGGGCGGCGCCCTCGGCAACCTGCTGGGGGGCAATGTCGCCAAGCAACTCGGCAACATCAACATCAAGAACGTCAATGCCAATGCGGAAATCCGTGGCAATGTGGTGGTCTCGGCGCAGCCGCGGCTGACCCCGAACTGGCGCATCGAACCGAACCTCGCAGCTCAGGTGACGCTCGGCGACACCAGTGCATCGGTCGCAGGTGCGCGCATCAATGTGCCGGCACAGGTCAAGCCGATGATCGACAATGCGGTCAACGAGCAGATCGCCGCCGTGCAGCAGCGGCTGCGCAACGACCCGGCTTTCGAGCAAAATGCCCGGCGCGAATGGGCCAGGCTCTGCAGGTCGATTCCGCTGCAGGGAGCAAGCGCGTTGCAAAGCCTGTTCCTCGAACTGAAGCCGACGCGTGCCGTTGCTGCCCAGCCGCGCATCGATGCCAGCAATGTGACGCTGACACTCGGCGTCGAAGCCGAAACGCGCGTGACGTCGACACAGACCCAGCCGAATTGTCCGTTCCCTGCCACGCTGGTCATCGTGCCGCCTGGCCCCGGCAAACTCAGCATCGGTGTGCCCGTGGACATGCCGTTCACTGAACTGAACAAGATCATCGAGGCGCAACTCGCCGGCAAGACGTTCCCGGAAGACAATTCCGGCGCGGTCGCAGTGACGGTGAAGAAGGCAACCGTCTCGGCCTCCGGCGACCGTCTGCTCATCTCGTTGCTGGTGAATGCGAAGGAGAAGCAGAGCTGGTTCGGCCTTGGCGGCGAAGCGACCGTCCACGTCTGGGGCAAGCCGGCGCTCGATCAGGCGGCGCAGACGCTGCGTTTCACTGATCTGGAACTCGCCGTTGAATCTGAAGCGGCCTTCGGCCTGCTCGGCGCGGCAGCGCGTGCAGCCATGCCATTGCTACAGAACACGCTGGCCGAACGTGCGACCATCGATCTGAAACCCTTTGCCTCGAACGCGCAAAAGAAGATCGCCGCTGCCATCGCCGACTTCCAGAAGAACGAAAATGGCATCCGCGTCGGCGCCGAGATCAGCAGCCTCCGCCTTGGCGGGATCGCTTTCGATTCCAAAACGCTCCGGGTGATCGCGGAGGCCGACGGCGCCATCAATGTGAATGTGACGGCGCTGCCAAATCTGTAAGGCCCAACGCCTCGACCGATCACGGAAAACTGCTCTGTCTCGTTCTTGCCCCTCAAAATGAACGGGCGCAGGATGCCGGCGCTAGCCAAGCTGCACAAGCAGCGAAAATCCCAGGGAGCACGCCCCATGAAGTCACTTACCGCCACAGTTGTGGCCGGCCTTGCTGTCGCATTCATGTCCTCGACAGCCCATGCTCAGATTTCCGACGACGTCGTCAAGATCGGCGTGTTGACGGATATGTCGAGCCTGTACGCGGACGCCACCGGCAAGGGGTCGGTTGTTGCGACCGAAATGGCCGTCGCCGACTATGGCGGCAAGGCCGGAGGCAAGCCGGTGCAGGTGATTTCTGCGGATCACCAGAACAAGCCTGATGTCGGCGTCAACATTGCGCGTAACTGGTACGACAATGACAAGGTCGACGCGATCTTCGACGTGCCGACATCGTCCGTCGCGCTTCCGATCTCGGCACTGACCCGCGAGAAGAACAAGATTCACATCAATTCCGGCGGCGGCAGTTCGGATATCACCGGCGCGCAGTGTTCGCCGAACACCGTGCACTGGACCTATGACACCTATGCGCTCTCGAATGTTGCCGGAAAGGCGATGGTGAAGCGCGGCGAAGACAGCTGGTTCTTCATCACGGCCGATTACGCATTCGGTGCGGCGCTGGAGCGCGATGCTGCCAATGTCGTGAAGGAGACCGGAGGCAAGGTGATCGGCGCGGTCAAGCATCCGCTCAACTCGTCGGACTTCTCCTCATTCCTGCTGCAGGCCCAGGCCTCCAAGGCCAAGGTGGTTGCGCTGGCCAATGCCGGCGGCGACACCACGAATGCGCTGAAACAGGCGGCAGAGTTCGGCATCATCAAGGGCGGCCAGAAGATGATCGCGCTGCTGCAGGAGATCACCGACACCCATGCTCTCGGGGTCAAGGAAGCGCAGGGCCTGATCGCCACCGACGCATTCTATTGGGACATGAATGATGAGACCCGCGCCTTCTCCAAACGGTTCAATGAGAAGGTCGGGCATATGCCGACGATGATCCAGGCCGGTCTCTATTCGGCCACCATGCACTACCTGAAAGCCATCGATGCTATCGGTACCGATGAGGCGCCAAAAGTGATGGCACAGATGAAGGCTACGCCGATCCACGACTTCTTCGCCAAGAACGGCAAGATCCGCGAGGACGGCCGCATGATCCACGAGATGTATCTGTTCGAAGTGAAGAAGCCTGAAGAGTCCAAGGGAGAATGGGATCTCTATAAGCTGCTTGCAGAAGTTCCCGGCGATGAGGCGTTCCGTCCGCTCGACAAAGGCGGCTGCCCGCTGGTGAAGGGCAAGTCATAAAACAACGGTAATCGCTATTCGTCACGAAAAGCGCGCGCCCGGAAATCGGACGCGCGCTTCTCATTCACTTGAAGCTACGCTGGTACTTGAGGCTACGCTGGATCGCCTTAGGTCGAATACTTGAACTCAGGCATCGCCTTCAGCTGATCCTTGCTGGCGCCGCTCAGCACCGCATGGTCAGGGTACCAGGGATTCGACTTCGCTGGCGTTGCGGCTGCAGGAGCCGTACCCGAGGTGGCTGCGCCCGTTGTCATGCCGCTCGACGTCGAGGTCGACTTCATGCCCGACGAACCGCCAGTTGAAGACACTGTGGTCGCGACCGGCTCGTTCACGAATTTGACCTTGTCATAAGGCACAGCGATCAAATGTTCGCCCACGCCAAGGAAACCACCAACGCCGATCACCACGGCCTTGATGTTACCTTCCTTGTCGGTCAGCAGGTCGTTGATCGAGCCGAGGCTCTCATTGGCTTCGTTATAAACATTAAGGCCTACGATCTTCGAAGTCCGCCAATTACCATTGAACGTCGAATCCGACGCCCTGACCGGCGCAGCTGCTGGCGGTGTGGTTGTCGTCGTATTCGGGCTTTGCGCAAAGGCCGCTGTTGCCAGCAGTGCCGAACCAACGATACCAGCCGTCATATATTTCTTGAACATATGTTCCTCCTGTCGTTGTGGAAACTCAAAACCAACGCGGAGATACAATGACTGTTCCGGTTCCACACGAAATTGGGTGCTAGAATTCGCCCCAATAGGGTGCAACGCCGTAGTGGCGATGCAGCGCTTCTTCCTGCGACCGATCGCCCCAGTCGAATTCGCGTTGCTCCGTAAATGACGGCGCGCTGCGCAATTCCTCTTCGCTGATATCAAGTTGATAGGCGTCAAGTTTGCGATTGAAGGTCAGTCGCGCCCAAGGCAGCGGCAGCAGATTCGAGCCGAGACCGAGAAAGCCACCGAAGCTGAGGATCGCGTAGGACACTTTGCCACTGATCTTGTCGATCATCAGCCGCTCGATATGACCGATGCGTTCGCCGTTCGGACGCCGCACCGCTGTTCCCTCGATCCGGTCGCTGGCAATCAGACTATGCGGCTTCGTCATGACGTCGGGTGTCATTGTCGCCTCCATAAATCAGCTTAAGGAATGATAACGACCAGGCGCGATCCTTGTTCCGGCAAAAGCTTGAAAGGGAGTTTGCAAAAAAACCACCTTTCCCTTGCGGGAAAGATGGCCTGTTTAATCGTAAGCGTCGCCGTCGTCGTATCAGGTCTGGTAGTCGATCAGCAGCGCGGTAAAGGACGTGGTGCTGCTCAATGCCGTCGTGTTGGTTCCGCTGGCGCTGTAGGAACTCGAGGACGAGGCCTCCAATGATTGCTTCAGCGAGTCCAGGAACTGCTTCATGATGTCGGAGACGCTGCTCGTACTGGTCGTACCATCGGTGCTGTCGCTGCTATCAGCGGTGTTCGACGGCGGAGGGCCGCCATGACCACCGCCGGGATGTGGGCCGCCGGCGCCGTGATGGCCACCCGCTTCACCTGGTCCGCCATTGGCAAAGGCCGACTGGAACACGCCCTGCAATTCGGTGGCCTGGTCCGAGGTCAGCTTGCCGCTGGAAATCTGGGCACTGATCAGGTCGTCGATCTTCGATTTCATATCATCGGGCGATGGCCGGGTCCCGCTGCTCTGGCCCGAACGATCGGCCTGCAACGACGTGTCGATATCGGTCAAAGCAGACGACAGCGCATCCTGATCGCCGCTGCTGATTTTCCCCGACGTAAGTTCAGACTGCAGCTCCTGCTGCAGTTTCTGAAGAGGGGACTGGTAGGAACTGCTGGACGCAGCCGAGATAGAGGTCATGATCTGCTCCAAGATGCTTGCCGAGTGCTCGCAACTTGCGGTTAACCTTCTTAACGAGGTCTTGTTCTCGCCTTGCCGACATGTTGCGGGTTGTTACACCCAGCACACCAGCAATAGTCTGAAACAAAAAACTTCTGCAGCCCGAGCCGATCCCGGCCAAAAGAGTTCGCATGGCAAACGTACCGAACATCCTGGTCGTGGAAGACGACCGCGAAACCCGTACGCTGATCGCAAAGTATCTGCGTACCAATTCCTGCAACGTCACCACCGCTGCCGACGGGCGCGAGATGGAAAAGGTGATGGCCGACACCCGCGTCGACCTGTTGATCCTCGACGTCATGCTGCCCGGCGAAGACGGCCTCAGCCTGTGCCGCAAGGTCCGCGCGGAGTCGCAACTGCCGATCATCATGCTGACCGCTCGCGGTGAGGACGTGGACCGTATCCTCGGCCTGGAGATGGGCGCAGACGATTACCTGCCGAAGCCGTTCAATCCGCGCGAATTGCTGGCGCGCATCAATGCGGTGCTGCGCCGACAGGCCACGGCGCTCAATGCAAGCGCCACGCCGAACGCCACGGCGCTGTCATTCGCCGGCTGGCAGATCGACCTGCGCCTGCGCGAATTGCGTAATCCCGAAGGCGCGCGCGTCGCCATGACCTCGGCCGAATTCGATCTGCTGCGCGCATTTGTCGAGCGCTCCGGTCGCGTGCTGTCGCGCGACAGCCTGCTCGATCTCACGCAAGGCCGCAGCGCCGGCTCGTTCGAGCGCAGTATCGACGTGCTGGTCAGCCGTATCCGTCGCAAGATCGAGATCGATCCGCAGGACGCACAGATGATCAAGACGGTGCGATCCGGCGGTTACATGTTCACACCCACCGTGGAAGCGGTTGCGACAGCAACCCCCAACTAGTCGACAGGGATGTTCAGCGTCCTCAATTTACGCCGGATCAGCGGCCAGATCACCGCTCTGGTGGTGATATCGATCGTTGCGATCCACGTCGTCCTCTCGATTCTGTTCACGCTGATGCGGCCGGATCAGAACGACCCGCAGCGGGATCGCGGCCACGGCGAGTTGATTGCGATTGTCCGCCTGTTGAGTGCGACGCCAGCGGCTGACCGCTCCGCCTTGCTGGTGAACCTGAAGAACGCCTTCCCCCATTTCGACATCCAACCGGTCGCGCCGGGAGCGGCGGTGACCACCGACGATCGTCCCGACTATACGCGTCGCGGCCTGCGCCGAGGGCTCGGCCCGGGCGTGCGGCTGCTGGCGATCACCGGCGAGCCGGACAGGCTCGGGATTGCATTGCCGGGCGGCGAGATATTCTCGTTCAGCAGCCGACCGGAGCGACGGCCCGGTTTCTTTCTGGGCGGTCCGTGGGTTCTGACATTTCTGTTCGTGGTGATCAGCCTGACGCTGCTGGGCCTGTGGGCGGCGCGCATGCTGGCGGCTCCGCTCTCGGCCTTTGCGAAAGCAGCCGAAGAATTCAGCCTCAGCGGCTCGGCCGAACCTCTCCCGGAACGCGGTCCCGAAGAAATCCGTTCGGTAGCGCGCGCCCTGAATCGGATGCGCGAACGTATCGGCACGCTGATCGACGACCGCACCAAGATGCTCGCCGCCATCAGCCACGACCTGCGCACGCCGATTACCCGCTTGCGTCTTCGCTCGGAATTCATCGAGGATGACGGCCATCGCAGTCATATGCTGCGTGATCTCGATCAGATGCGCTCGATGCTGGAAGCCGTGCTGTCATTCCTGCGCAA
This sequence comes from Tardiphaga sp. GW822-FHT04G09, assembly GCF_058800725.1. NCBI lineage: Bacteria > Pseudomonadati > Pseudomonadota > Alphaproteobacteria > Hyphomicrobiales > Nitrobacteraceae > Tardiphaga > Tardiphaga sp. GW822-FHT04G09. The sequence continues at coordinate 84,111 of NZ_JBXAMO010000024.1, forward strand.
CGACCGCCGCCTCGAGGCGATGACACTCACCGATATCGCAACCACATTGCAGCTGATCGCCGATCAGTTTGCCGATATCGGCCACACGGTCACCTATCAGGGGCCGTCCCATGCCATGGCCATGGCGCGACCCGACGATCTGCATCGCGCGGTGACCAACCTTGTCGAGAACGCCGTAAAATTCGGCTCCGAGGCGACAATCTCCCTGACCATGTCAGAGGGTGGCGCCATCATCGACGTCGCCGATGACGGTCCCGGCATTTCCGATGCACAGAAGAACGCGATGCTGCAGCCCTTCGTGCGCGGCGATGACGCCCGCAATATGGACCATGAAGCCGCGGGCTTCGGGCTCGGCCTGTCGATTGCCCGCGCCGTGACGCTGGCCCATGGCGGCGAGCTGACATTGCTGGATCGTCAGCCGCACGGCCTGATCGTGCGCATTACGCTGCCAGCACGGGATACGAGAGCCGCAGCATAAGGCTCAGTTCGCTTTCACCGCGGGCGCGACGCTGTGAAGCGCGCCCGGCTTGCGCAGATGGATCGTGGCGACGTCGTCGCTATAGACCTTCTCCCAGCCATCGACGCGATTGAGCAATTTGGTCGCTGCGCTTTGGGTGCGCAGCAAGGTTGCCTCGATGTCGTAGTCCTTCAGTAGCCGGAACAGATTGTCCGGCTCCATCAATCCGCTGGCATTGTTGTGATCGACCATCAGCTTTGTGCCGAACAATTCGGTCCGGCCATCGATGAAAGTGGGCACGCCGCGCGCAATCAGATAGCCGCCGAAATCGTAGTCGTTGAACACGCGGCTGAGATTGAGCTTCCTGAGTTCGGTCACCGCCGCGGCCGGCGCTCCCGTTGCGACCGGTGCGTAACGCTGCACGGCGCAAAGAACAAACGTAATCGCGATCAGACAGAGCGCGAGGCCGGCGAACAGCCAACCGCGCAGCGACGATGGCGCGGGCGCGGCTGGTTGATCAGGGAAGCCGATCCGCTCACCCAGCGGCCCGGCGAGGACCAGCGGCGCCAGAAGCGCCAACACTTCGGCATTGCGGACATGACTGAGGGCCATGAACACGAAGCCCATCACGAGTACGACGCGCATCGGCGGCAGCGCGATGCCGCGCCAGAGAGCCAGCGCGAACGCCGCCAGCACGGTCAGCTCCAGAGGTCCGGCATGATCGAAATTCGCAGGCCGCCATTCGCCGATCAGCGCCAGCGCTTCACCGAGATTGAGGATACGACGCGATGCCAGCAGCGAGTCCCAGCCATAGGGCGTCACGCAACTTGCAGCGAGCGCGGCGATGCCGAACAGCGCCCAGCGCAGCAAAAGCTTGCGCTGCGCGGAGGCCGGCGTGTGCCAGATGGCGTCGATACCGATCGGCCCGATCAACATCAAACCCAGGACGAAGCCACCATGCAGATTGGCCCATAGCGCCATCAGCGGCAGCAGCCAGAATGACGGCGCCGTCTTGCGGTCCATCGCGGTCACGAGACCCGCCACCCAGGCCACCATCACCGGCATTGCCAGCACATGCGGCCGCGCCATCAGATGCGGCGTCATCAGCGCCAGCGCCGTCGCAACGAAGATGATCGTCGCGGTGGCCGGCAGGCGCCTATCGAGAAAGCGCGTCAACACAGCCACCGTCGCAGCCAGTGCGGCAACAGCAAGCACCACCACCCCGGTCCAGCCAGCGCCGGCATAGGCAATCGCATAAAGCACCTGAGCCAGCCACTGGGTCGAGATCCATGGCTGGCCGTACATCGTAAAGGAATAGATATCGGTCGTCGGCACCGCGTGATGATCGAGAATCCACTGCCCCACGGCGATCTGCCAATACGGATCGGGATCTCTCAGGAGGGCGTTGCCTGCCGCGAACCACAGCGCATAGACCACAACCCCGACCCACAGCGGCAGCAGCCCTTGCAGTGGCCTGCGCGCCTCGGCGGAATGGGTGGCGGACATCGTCATGCTCGGCATGCCCCTGGAAAGTCGCAAGAAAAGCGCTGGAATACCGCAGCAAACCACGGCCGGGCATAATTTGGGGTAAATACCGGGCGGAACTCGTGAATCTGGTCTAGAGAAAGACTCAATTCGAGCCCTAATCCCGGATAATTGAATCAGATGGTTTAGGCCGTCTGAAAGGCCCGCTCCGCTACTGGCGGAGAACGAAGCTTCGAGATCATTCATGAAACGTATTTCACTGTTCCTGGCGGCAATGTTTGCGGTTGCCGCCCTGCCCCAGATGGCTTCGGCCCAGCAGCGCTCCGACTACGATGCCATGGTCGCCATGCATGCCCATGCCAATGGCGTGCCTGAGGCGCTGGTACATCGCGTCATCGTGCGCGAAAGCAAATATCACCCCAACCTGATCGGCCGCGGCGGCACCATCGGGCTGATGCAGATCAAGCTCGCGACTGCGCGCGGCGTTGGCTACACCGGCACCGCCGAAGGCCTCCGCGATCCCGACACCAATCTCACTTATGCGGTGAAATATCTCGCCGGCGCCTATCGCGCTGCGAACGGCAATCACAATCGCGCGGTGTCGTACTATGCCGGCGGTTACTACTATGCTGCGAAGCGCCAGCGCCGCGAGGTTTCCGCGCCGCCGCACCAGCCGATCTTTGCCAAGGATGCCGAGCGCCAGCGTCTGCAGGAGACGGCCAATGTCAATGCACAGGTTCCGAAGCCGTAACTGTGCGTGATTCGGTGGAATCCCAAGGGATTCCCTGGGCGCGTTGACACGCCCACCCATAGGTTTACATTAGAGTCGTTCCGAGGGGGGCTCCGACGAGGAGCTGAGATACCGCAAGCTCGCACTTTTCTTGTTCCGGAAAAGAAGCGCGAGACCGCGGTGACCCTTTGAACCTGATCCGGGTCATGCCGGCGAAGGGACAGGGATGTTTCAGACGACGCAATCTCCGCGCGGGGACTCTCCCGTAGCGGGTCAATCGATATCAGTTGTTGGTGCTGGCATTGCCGGTGCTTGGCAGGCGTTGATGCTTGCCAAGGCGGGGCACGCCGTGACGCTGCACGAGCGCAGCGACGCCGGCATGCACGACGCCACCAGCCATTGGGCCGGCGGCATGCTGGCGCCCTGGTGCGAAGCGGAAGTCTCCGAACCCGTGGTCTCCCGCCTCGGCCTGCGCGCGCTGGACCTGTGGCGCGACGAACTCCCCGACACGCCATTCAATGGCTCGCTGGTCGTCGCGCATGCGCGTGACCGCGCCGATTATGAGCGCTTCGCCCGGATGACATCTGGCCATACAAGGCTGGATGCGACGAAGCTCGCCGAGCTTGAGCCATCGCTGCAGGGGCAGTTTCGCGATGCACTGTTCTATCCCGGCGAAGGCCATGTCGAGCCGCGCCGCGTGTTGCCGCAACTCCATGCGCGGATCACCGCCGCCGGCGGCATCATCAAATACCACAGCGAGCAGCAGCCGAAAGATCTCGATGGACTCGTGATCGACTGCCGCGGCCTTGCTGCGCGCGACGATGCCGGCGCGCCGAAACTGCGCGGCGTCAAGGGCGAGATCATCATCGTCGAGACTGACGAAGTGCAGCTGTCGCGCCCGGTCCGCCTGATGCATCCACGCTGGCCGCTTTATGTGATTCCGCGCGCGGACAATCGCTTCATGCTCGGCGCCACCTCCATCGAAAGCGAGGACACCGGCGTCAGCGTGCGCTCCGCGCTCGAACTGCTCGGCGCTGCCTATGCCGTGCACCCGGCCTTTGCCGAAGCACGCATTCTCGAATTCGGCTCGGGCCTGCGTCCGGCTTTCCCCGACAACCTGCCGCGCATCGCGATCGACAAGAATACGATCACGGTGAACGGCCTCTATCGCCATGGCTTCCTGCTGGCACCTGCGCTGGCGGAGCTGACGCTCGATTATGTGCAGCGTGGCGAGATCGACAATGAGGTGATGCAATGCAAGTGATCGTCAATGGCGAGCGCCGCGAGATCGAGGCGTCGCATGTCGGCGCACTGCTCCAGGAGCTGGACTACGAAGGCACGCATTGTGCGATTGCTCTGAATTTCGACGTGGTGCCGCGCAGCCAGTGGGCGCACACGCCGCTGAAAGCCGGCGACGAGATCGAGATCATCACGCCGCGGCAGGGAGGCTGATTGCTGATGGTGAGTTTCTACGGCAAGGAATTCAAATCCCGCCTGCTGATCGGCAGCGCGCTCTATCCGTCGCCCGCGATCATGCAGGACGCGATCCGCGCGTCCGGCGCCGGCATCGTCACCGTGTCGCTGCGGCGCGAATCCGCGGGCGGCAAGACCGGTGATGCATTCTGGTCGCTGATCCGCGAACTCGACGTCACCGTGCTGCCCAACACCGCGGGCTGCCGCAGTGTGCGCGAGGCAGTCACGACCGCAAAGCTCGCGCGCGAATTGTTCGGCACGCCCTGGATCAAGCTGGAAGTCATCGCCGACAACGATACGCTGCAGCCCGATGTGGTTGGCCTCGTCGAAGCCGCCGATATCCTGATCAAGGACGGCTTCGAAGTCTTCCCCTATTGCACCGAGGACCTCAGCGTCGCGATGCGTCTGGTCGATGCCGGCTGCAAGGTGGTGATGCCATGGGCGGCGCCGATCGGCAGCGCGCGGGGCATCATCAATGCCGATGCCTTGAGGCTGCTGCGCGACCGCCTGCCCGATATCGCGCTGGTGGTCGATGCCGGCCTGGGCGCACCGTCGCACGCCGCCGAAGCACTAGAACTCGGCTATGACGCCGTGCTGCTCAACACCGCCGTCGCCAAGGCCGCCGATCCCGTGGCCATGGCCAATGCGTTCCGTCTCGCCGTCGATGCAGGCCGCATCGGCTATGAAGCCGGCCTGATGGGCGCGCGCGATTTCGCTTCCCCTTCCACTCCAGTCATCGGGACACCGTTCTGGCATGCCGTATCCTGACCGTTTCTATCCCGTCGTCGACACCGTAGCCTGGGTCAAGCGCCTGACCGCGCTCGGCGTCGGTACCGTCCAACTCCGCGCCAAGGATCTCGACGACGCCGCGGCGACAACGCTGTTTCGCGAGGCGCTGGCCGTCACCAATGGCACCAAGACGAAGCTGGTGGTGAACGACTACTGGCGCGTCGCCATCGAGCTCCAGGCGCAGCATCTGCATCTCGGCCAGGAAGACCTCGCCGACGCCGATGTTGCCGCGATCCGCAAGGCCGGCATCACTCTGGGCCTCTCCACCCATGACGAGGACGAACTCGAAACCGCATTGCGCGCCAATCCGGACTACATCGCGCTCGGGCCGATCTTCTTCACGACGTTGAAGTCCATGCGCTTCGCGCCACAGGGCATTCCGAAAATCTCGGTATGGAAGAAGCGCGTCGGCCCCCTGCCGCTGGTGGCGATCGGCGGCATCAAGTTCGAACAGGCCGAAGAGATCTTTGCCGCCGGCGCGGATTCCATCGCCGTCGTCAGCGACGTCACCCAACACGCAGACCCGGACGCCCGCGTCCATCAATGGCTTGGCGCATCCGCCAAAGCCGCCTGACATTTCAAGAACGACAACGGAGGATTAGTCCATGAACATCCGCTCCAATCCCGACACCACCCTGCCTGCCGTCACCACCGGCAACCTGCCCTCGTCGCGCAAGATCTACGCGATCCCGGAGAGCGCCCCCGACCTGCGCGTGCCGCTGCGTGAGATCATCCTCTCCGAAGGCGCTGGCGAGCCGAACCTGCCGGTCTATGACACGTCGGGTCCCTATACCGATCCGGACGTGCTGATCGACGTCAATAACGGTCTGTCCCGCGCGCGCCTCGAATGGGTCAAGGAACGCGGTGGCGTCGAGGAATATCAGGGCCGCGAGATCAAGCCGGAAGACAACGGCAATGTCGGCGCGGCGCATGCTGCGAAGTCCTTCAAGGCCTATCACAAGCCGCTGCGCGGCACCGGCGATGCGATGATCACGCAATATGAGTTCGCCCGCGCCGGCATCATCACCAAGGAAATGATCTACGTTGCCGAGCGCGAGAATCTTGGCCGCAAGGTGCAGCTCGAGCGCGCCGAGGCCGCGCGCGCCGACGGCGAGAGCTTCGGTGCCGAAGTGCCGCTGTTCGTCACGCCGGAATTCGTGCGCTCGGAAATCGCGCGCGGCCGCGCCATCATCCCCTGCAATATCAACCACGCCGAACTCGAGCCGATGATCATCGGCCGCAACTTCCTCACCAAGATCAACGCCAATATCGGCAACTCCGCCGTGACCTCGTCAGTGGAGGAAGAGGTCGACAAGATGGTGTGGGCGATCCGCTGGGGCGCCGACACCGTGATGGATCTGTCGACGGGCCGCAACATCCACACCACCCGCGAATGGATCCTGCGCAACGCGCCGATCCCGATCGGCACCGTTCCCATTTATCAGGCGCTGGAGAAGTGCGATGGCGATCCGGTCAAGCTGACCTGGGAGCTCTACAAGGACACGCTGATCGAGCAGTGCGAACAGGGCGTCGACTACTTCACCATCCATGCCGGCGTGCGGCTGGCCTATATCCACCTCACCGCCAACCGCGTCACCGGCATCGTCTCACGCGGTGGCTCGATCATGGCCAAGTGGTGCCTGGCGCATCACAAGGAGAGCTTCCTCTACACCCACTTCGAGGAAATCTGCGACATCATGCGCAAGTATGACGTGTCGTTCTCGCTCGGCGACGGGTTGCGTCCCGGCTCGATTGCGGATGCCAACGACCGCGCGCAATTCGCCGAACTGGAGACGCTCGGTGAACTCACCAAGGTGGCATGGGCTAAGGGCTGCCAGGTGATGATCGAAGGCCCCGGCCATGTGCCGCTGCACAAGATCAAGATCAACATGGACAAGCAGCTCAAGGAATGCGGCGAAGCGCCCTTCTACACCCTCGGGCCTCTGACCACCGATATCGCGCCGGGCTACGACCACATCACCTCGGGCATCGGCGCCGCCATGATCGGCTGGTTCGGCTGTTCGATGCTTTGCTACGTGACGCCGAAGGAGCATCTCGGCCTGCCCAATCGCGACGACGTCAAGGTCGGCGTGATCACCTACAAGATCGCGGCGCATGCCTCGGATCTCGCCAAGGGTCATCCCGCTGCGCAGCTCCGCGACGACGCGCTGTCACGCGCCCGCTTCGACTTCCGCTGGCAGGACCAGTTCAATCTCGGTCTCGATCCGGAAACCGCCGTCGCCTATCACGACGAGACGCTGCCGAAGGACGCCCACAAGGTCGCGCATTTCTGCTCGATGTGCGGACCGAAGTTCTGCTCGATGAAGATCACGCAGGACGTGCGCGACTATGCGGCGACCCTCGGCGATAACGAGAAGGCCGCGCTGAACCTCGGTGGCACAGCATCGATGGGCATGTCGATGAGTGGCGTGATCGAGGACGGCATGGCCAGCATGAGCCAGAAGTTCAAGGACATGGGCGAGCAGGTCTATGTCCAGGCGGAGGCTGTGAAGGCGAGCAACAAGGCGCTGTAAGCGTCGATTTTCCGCTCTGCCGGAATATTTGCGGAAAAGGCCGGGTAGTGTACCCGGCCTCAGACCGCTGACAAAGTCCTCGCCAATGGCGGGGACTTTTGATTCACTGGGTCATGCTTCGCAAACCCTCGCCGCA
>NZ_JBXAMO010000025.1:0-86274 GCF_058800725.1 Tardiphaga sp. GW822-FHT04G09
CAGGTTGGACGAATACATCCAACTCCAGCGCTCCGACCCGACAAACGCCGATCAGAGAATAAGAAAACTCGCAATCGCTGGGTTTTTCAGCAGACTGCTAGATCCTGCTTGGTAGATCAGCCGTCGCACGGCATCCGCCTTGCGCACGGGATGAACCGCTGAAACATCGCGCTCAACAATGCTGTCGACATAACTTGACCATCTGTCCATCCGGTCGCGGTCAGGTAGCTGGCGCATTTCCGGGAAGCCGCCGCGAACCACAAGATCGATGATTTTGGGTCGATCAAAGGTTTCGGGAGCAACGGTAGCGGGTTTTCAGGGGCATCTGCGATTGCATCGAGGATACGGCATGGAAATCCATGATAAATCTCAGCAGTGCTGAGCGGGCGCAGAGTGAGCGGCGTGACCCCGCCTGCGAGAGAATCGTAGGCTTTGCCGGATGTGAAAATGTCAGCCGAACCAGTCAGCACGAAGTGGCCGCGACGGTTGTCCTGATCGACGATGCGTTTGAGGGCAAAAGCCAGTTCACGAAGACGCTGAACTTCGTCGATGACGACGGGAAGGCCAGAATCCTTGGCCTGATCAGAGAGCGCCTTGAGCTGGTTGTAGGGGCCCTCGTCCGATGCGCGTCGGATCGTATCGTCGTCGAACGTCACGTAGGCGGCAGACTTCAGAAGATCACGGACCAAGATCGTGTCCCAAGTGGTGGTGTAGGTTTTTGGTCTGATGCCGCTCAGGCGGTAGCCTCCAGACTTCATCGACGGAATGTCACGCGACGACTTTGGTGATCCAGGCCGAGACCGCATCGGATATTTCGATTAAATTTGCAGCAGATCGGCTACAACCGTTGGGCTCGTAGCGTCGCTAATTTCCGCACCGGGCACAAGCGCCCGCAATCAGCTCGTGCTGGCTGGTCAGGGCACATTGACTGGTCCAAGATATCCGTCAGGTCAGCGCCGATCTTTGCGAGCTCTGTTGTTAGCACCGAGCGATCAAACATCTCAGTGCGACGGATCAGGCCACATTCGGAAATAGGTCCGTCTTCTATACCCCCTGCAGCAACAACGAAAAGCGGCAGCGTGGAAAGTTGCTTGATCGTGATGCGTCTGCTCGCAAGGGGATGGTCGGGAGCGACAATAAGGACGTCACGCTCCCCCCCCCGAAGCTGTCCTCGCGCTCGGCCTACCAACCGACCAAGAATATGACCGCTACGCGGATCCGCGCGTATTGGCAGGTATAATGGACTGACTCGGAACCGCCCTAACGATCAGATCGGTAGCGCCCGAGACTTTCGTGCAAAGGGCACGCTCTGGTTCGTAGCGCGCTTTGGCGCGAAGCGCCGATTTGACATAGCCTGCAGTGTTCTCTCAATCCCGGATCGTCGCGGCTGGGCTGATCCTCTCGTGCCGCGTCTTGCGCAATGTGGCGATGGCAGTGTCGCGGGCATTGAAGAAGATCCGTCGCTGCAGCGCTTCCACGTCGGCTTCGGAGCCGGCAGCAATCGCGTCCGCAAGTGCCTGCCATTCTCGGACGGCGGCGGACTGACGCTGAGGTGTGAAAAAATCCAGCGGCCTGTCACGCCACAGCAGCCCCCATAGCGTGTGATCGAGCTGGTCGCGGAGCAACCGTGACAGATGGGCATTGCCGCAGCGAGTTGCGATCACGCTGCCGAGGCGAGCGATCGCCCGAGCAAAGAGCTGGGGCGAAGCCGCTTTCGTCCTGGCGAGTTGCTGCGTTTCGGCAATGCCGGCGTGGAGGTCGGCAAGAACCTGCGCGTCGTTGCGGCGCGCGATGTCTCGCGCTGCGAGGCCCATCAATACGGCACGCACGTTGAAAATTTCAGCGATGGTCTCGAGCGTGATGTTGACAACATAGGCACCGCGACGGGGAAAGAAATTGACCAGCCCGCGTACCTGCAGAGTACGGATCGCTTCGCGCACCGGACCGCGGCTGACGCCGTACATTGTGGCGAGCTCCTGTTCGCGGATGCGTTCATCGCCGCGATACTCGCCGTTGATGATGGCATTACTGACGTGGTCGGCGATCTGCTGGGGGATCGTGCGTGTCCGCTCGCCGCGTCTGCGCGGAGGCGTCTTCAGATTCTTGTCGAGCCTCAGGTGATCCATCGGGTGCCATCGCTCATGCGTTGATCGCTGCAGTGTAAACGCTTGCGTGCATTTGTACAATTGTTGACAATTGACATGAGGACAGCGGTGTGGTCGGCTAGTGTCATAAAGCTCGAGCAAAGCGGGCGACGATAAAGACTAAAAGGGAGGATCTGTTGTGAAACGCAGCAGCCTGTTGATCGCGATATCGCTAACACTAGGTCCGGTTCCGGCGATGGCCCAGGCGACCGGCAGTCTGACGGTCGCGTTTGGGGCGGAGGGCACCACGCTCGATCCCACCAAATATTCCGCCGGCGTCGATCACTACTTCATCGGACAGATGTTCGAACAGCTGGTGCGTTTCGATCCAGACCAGAAGCCGGTCAACTGGCTGGCGGAAAAGTGGGAGTTGCAGCAGCAGGAGGGCAAGCCCGTCATCGACGTGCATCTGCGTCCAGGTGTCAAGTTTCACAATGGCGACCCGCTGACATCGGCGGATTTCGAGTTTTGCTTTGAGCGCCTGCGCGATCCGAAAGTATCGCGCTGGTCGCATTTGCAGGCCAATGTCGAGAAATTCGAGATCATCGACGATCTGCATTTCAAGATTCATTTCAAATCGCCGGATGGCGACTATATCGCGGGTTCGCTACAGCTCTGGGCGCTGCCGAAGAAGTATTTCGAGAAGGTCGGCGAAGACGGCTTTGCCAGGGCGCCGGTGGGGACGGGTCCCTGGAAATTCGTGTCGCGTTCGGTCAAGGAAGAGCTGAAGCTGGAAGCCTTCGGTGACTATTGGAACAAGGACGCCCGGCCCGGTGTCAAGGACCTCACCATCAAGATCATCCCGGAAGATCTGACGCGCGTCGCGGCGTTCAAGTCGGGCGCGGTGGATTGGATCGACAATGTGCCGCCATCCATGGTGGCCGAGTTCAAGAAGATGCCGGGCGTGAAGACCTTCACCGCGACCTCCGGCAACAATCTCTACATCGATTTTCCGGCCTACAATCCGGCCTCGCCGTTCAGCAAGCTGAAGGTCCGTCAGGCCGCAGCGCAGGCCGTCGACATGGATGCGATCATCAAGAGCGTGCTGTTCGGGCAGGGCGAACGCTATGCCGAAGTCGGCAAGGGGAGCGCCGGATACAATCCGGATCTCAAACCCTATGCCTACAATCTGAAGGCGGCGAAGCAGCTCCTGGCCGAAGCCGGTTATCCCAACGGCTTCGAGACGCCTTGCTACAATCTGACAACGCCGCGCGAGCCGAACGTCAAGGAAATGGGCGAGGCCGTCTTTGCATATCTCGGCCAAGTTGGAATCCGCTGCAAGGCCCAGGGGCTCGAATACGGCGCCTGGATCAATCTCGGGCGCCGCGGCCGCAGCGGTCCGCCGGAGATGGACGGCGTGCTGATGTGGATGTGGAGCCAGGGCCTGCCGGGTGATCCGGCGACGCCGTGGGGCGGTCACCTTCACAGCTTCGTCGCAGGCAAGGGTTGGGGCAGCTATTCCTACACCGATGACAAGCAGGTCGACGCGATGATCGAGCAGCTCAAGAGCACGATGGAACAGCCGAGGCGCGAGGAGTTGATCCGCCAGATCGCCAAATACAAGCACGACAATGTGCTCGGCGGCATCACGACCTATCGTCCGGTGATTACGCTGGCTTGGCGCGACAAGGTCGAGTTCAAGCCGTGGCCGTATCCCGGCGCGTGGCGTGGATTTCAAGAGATCGGCTTGAAGAAGTAATCGAGCCTGATCACAACAAGAAGAATCGTCATGCTCTCTTATATCCTGCGCCGTATGATGCACGGCATCGTCAGCATCATCGGCGCGTCGATGCTCATCTTCGTGATCTCCCGGATGTCCGGTGATCCGATCGTGCTGTTGCTGCCGGTCGATGCGCCGCAGTCGGCCATCGATCAGATGCGCGAGACCATGGGGCTCGATAAACCGATCTGGATGCAGTACCTGATTTTCGCCGGCAAGGCGCTTACCGGGGATTTCGGCAACTCCTACCGATGGCAGATGCCAGCGCTGACGCTTGTTCTCGAACGGCTGCCGTCGACCATCGAGCTCGCGCTTTCGGCATTGCTGTTCTCGATCATGCTGGCTATCCCGCTCGGTGTGCTGTCGGCCGTGTATCGAGGCAGCTGGATCGATACTTTCGGCAAGGGTTTTGCGATGCTCGGCCAGGCGATGCCGGGCTTCTGGGTTGGGCTACTGCTCATTCTCGTGTTTTCCGTGGAACTGAATTGGCTGCCGGCCTTCGGCGCAGGCGGCGTGTCTCACATCATCCTGCCGGCGATCGCGCTCGGTTGGTATCCGGTCGCGGCGCAGACACGCATCATCCGCTCAGCGATGCTTGATGTGCTCGACAGCGACTATATCCGCATGGGCCGCGCGCTCGGTGCGCCGGAGCGGCTCCTTGTCTGGAAATATGCTTTCCGCAACGCGGCAGTGCCATTGGTCACGGTACTGGGCGTTTATTTTGCGTCGATGCTGGGCGGAGCCTTTGTTGTCGAGGTGATCTTCGCCTGGCCGGGTCTTGGTCGCACCGTGGTGGAAGCGGTGTTCGCGCGGGACTTCCCGGTGGTGCAGGCGGGCGTGCTGTTCACGTCCATCCTGTTCGTAGTGTCGAATCTGCTGGTTGATCTCAGCTACGGCATCATTGATCCGAGGATCCGCCATGGTTGATATCGGCGCATCGCCTCTCGGGTTGTCCCGTTCGCCGTTGCACCGCGGGATGCGGCGTATCTTTGGATCGGGCCTGCCGCTTCTGTCTCTGTTGATCTTCGCTCTGGTCGTGATCGCCGCGATCGGTGGAGAGTCGATCGCGCCGCATGATCCGAACGGCCTGGATCTCGGCTCCGCCTTCAGGCCCCCGTTTTGGCTGGAGGGCGGAACGCTCGACTATCCGCTTGGAACCGATAATCTCGGCCGCGATATCCTCAGCCGGATTATCGCCGGTGCACGCGTCACCTTGACCGTCGCGGTCTATGCCATCGTGATCTCCGGCGGTATCGGCGCGCTGATCGGCATGATCTCCGGCTATTTCGGCAAGGTGGTCGATACTTTCATCATGCGTCTGGTCGACATCCAGATGTCGATCCCGTCGCTGGCGCTGGCACTGGTGATCGCCACGGTGCTGTCGCCGAGCCTGACCACGGTGATCGTGGTGATCTCGATCACCTACTGGACCTGGTATGCCCGTATCATTCGCGGCGAGATTCTGTCGCTCAAGGAGCGCGACTACGTGGCGCTTGCCAAGGTCGCCGGCTGCTCGACGGCAACGATCTTCGCCCGTCACCTGCTGCCGAACATCCTCAACACGCTCCTGGTGCTGGCCTCCTTGCAGGTCGGGCAGGTCATCATCTTCGAGGCCTCGCTGAGTTTCCTCGGTCTCGGCATCCAGAGCCCTGACGTATCATGGGGTCTGATGCTGGCCGATGCCCGCAACTACATCGGCAATGCCTGGTGGGCGATCACGCTGCCAGGCGTTGCGATCATGCTGACGTGCCTGTCGGCCAATCTGATCGGCGACTGGTTGCGCGATACGCTCGATCCCAAGCGAAGGCAGCTGTGACATGAGCGATGCTGCAACGATTCCGGTGCCCGCGCCGAAACCGCCCCTTCTGAAGGTCGAGAACCTCAAGACCTATCTTTATCTCAAACGCGGCATCGTGCGCGCAGTCGACGGCGTCGATCTCGAAGTGGCGGCGGGGGAAACTCTTGGCGTCGTCGGCGAATCCGGCTCCGGCAAGACCATGACCAGCCTGTCGATGTTGCGGCTGTTGCCGAAGCCGAGCGGCTGCATCGTCGAGGGCTCGATCACGCTCGACGGCACCGATCTGGTCAAGCTCAGCGAAGACGAGATGGTGCGTGACTGGCGCGGTCGCCGCATCTCGATGGTGTCGCAGGATCCCTTGACCTCGCTCAATCCGGTGTTCAGCATTGGCGACCAGGTCGGCGCACCGTTCCGCTATCACAAGCTGGCCGAGGGGCGTGGCCCCGTGCGCAAAGCCGTCGAGGCCGTGCTCGGCCGGGTGCGAATTCCGTCGCCGGCCAAGCGCATCGACGACTATCCGCATCAGTTTTCCGGCGGTATGCGACAACGCGTGGTCACCGCGATGGCGATCGCCTGTTCGCCGCGGCTTCTAATCGCGGACGAGCCGACCAGCGCGCTCGACGTCACGATCCAGGTCCAGATGATGGAGCTGTTCCGCGAATTGCAGCGCGACAGCGGTGTCGGCATCATCCTGATCACCCACGACCTCGGCGTCGCCGCGGGCATCTGCCACCGTGTCGCGGTGATGTATGCGGGCAGGGTGGTGGAAAGCGGCGATGTCCGCGAGATCTTCCGCAATTCCGTGCATCCCTATACGCGCGGGCTTTTGAATTCGATCCCGCATCTCGGCCGCAAACGGCGCCGGCTCGAGGCGATCGCGGGACAGCCGCCCAGCCTGATCGATCCGCCCAAAGGCTGTCGCTTTGCCGCCCGCTGCCCGCAGCGCATGTCGCGCTGCGACGATTATCCGCCGCAATTCGAGGTCTCGACCGGCCACAAGGCAGCGTGCTGGCTGGCGGAGCCCCGGCCATGACGATGGCCGTGACACAGCCCGACGCGACAGCGGTCACGGCTACGCCGTTGCTGCAGATTCGTCATCTGACCAAGCGGTTCAACGTCCGCGGCGGCGGCGTGGTGCGCGCCGTGGAGGAGGTGAGCTTCACGATCCGCCGCGGCGAGACATTCGCGCTTGTCGGGGAATCCGGTTGCGGCAAGACGACATTGACCAAGTTGGTGCTCGGGCTCGAGCAGCCGACATCCGGCGCGATCCTGTTCAATGGCAATGATCTGGCGAAAGCGTCGTCGAAGACGATGCATGCCTATCGGCGCGAGGCGCAGGCCGTGTTCCAGGATCCGTATTCGTCGCTCAATCCGCGCATGCGCGTGAGCAAGATCATTGCTGAACCTCTGATGGCGCATGGCATCGGAGACCGGGCTAGCCAGCGTGCCCGGGTACTGGAAATGCTCGATGTCGTCGGCCTGCCGAATACCGCGGCCGATCTCTATCCGCATGAATTTTCCGGCGGGCAGCGGCAGCGTGTGGCGATTGCGCGAGCGCTGGCTCTGAAGCCGTCCTTCATGGTGCTGGACGAACCGATTTCGGCGCTCGACGTTTCTGTGCGGGCGCAGATACTTAATCTGCTGGCCGATATTCAGGATGAATTCGGACTGACCTATCTGATCGTCGCGCATGATCTGGCGCTGGTGGAGCATTTCAGCTCCAGCGTCGGCGTGATGTATCTCGGCAGTATGGTGGAGCTCGGTCCGACGGACTCGGTGTTCGCACAGCCCAGGCATCCTTATACGCAGGCGCTGCTGGCGTCGGTGCCGCGACCTGATCCGGACCATCGCGCGCCTGTCGGCGTTATCAAGGGTGAGATCGGCAGCGCGATGGCGCCACCGCCTGGCTGCAAATTCCATCCGCGTTGTCCCTATGCTCAGGACCTTTGCAAGACCACGCCGCCGGCGGATCGTGAATTGGGGTCGCAGCATCTCGTCGCTTGCCACTTCGCCGAGACCATCGTCCCGCCCGTTCAAGCCTCCGTCACTCCCCTTCGATGAGTACGCCCATGCCGCAAGAGATCATCCAAGAAGAAGCCTATCTGGCAAAACTGCGGGACCTTACCAGCAAGGCCTGGCCGAATGAGCTCGCCCGCGAGATCAGCTATCCGCACGGCGAAAAGCCGTTGACCGACTATCTGCGCATCTGGGCGCGGCTGCAGCCGGACAAGCCGGCGGTCATCTTCTACGGGGCGGTGACGACCTATGGCGAGCTTGATCACCAGAGCGATCTGTTTGCGACGTTGCTCGCGGAGATGGGCGTCAGGAAGGGCGATCGCGTGTCGGTGTTCATGCCGAACTGCCCGCAATTCCACATCGCTTTCTTCGGCATCCTCAAACTCGGCGCGGTGCATTGTCCGGTCAGCCCACTGTCGAAGGCCTATGAGCTCGGCTACCAGGTCGGCGATTGCGGGTCGGAAACCATCGTTGCGCTCGATCAGTTGATGCCGGTGGTGCGCGAGGTGATGGCCGACACCAAGCTCAAGCGTGTCATCGTCACCAGTTTCATCGACGTGATGCCGGAGCAGCCGAGCATTCCCGCGCCGTCAACGACGCTGGCGCCGAAGATTCCCTGCGCGGACGCCGTCGACATGATGCCTGCACTGGCGAAGATCACGAAGTCCGATTTTCCGGAGGGGGCGTCGTTCGATGACATCGCCGCGCTGAACTACACCGGCGGCACAACGGGCATGCCCAAGGGCTGCATCCATACCCAGCGCGACATGATCTACACCGTCGCATCCAACACCTCGCTGGCGCCGCCGCCGCCCACTTCGGTATCACTCAGCTTCTTTCCGGAATTCTGGATCGCGGGCGAGAACAGTTGCCTGATCTTTCCGGTGTTCAACGGCACCACGCTGGTGCTGTTGACGCGCTGGGACCCGGTCGCCGTGATGGCCGCGATCCAGCTCTACAAGGTCACCGCGACAGCGATGCCGGTCGACGGTGCGCTGGAGATCATGGATCACCCGCGCTTTTCCGAGTTCGATCTGAGCTCGCTGAACAATGTGCGCGTGGTGTCATTCGTCAAGAAGCTCAACATGGACTATCGCCGCCGCTGGCAGAAGCTGGTCGGCACGGTGCTGGCGGAATCTGCCTGGGGCATGACAGAGACCCACACCTCGGACAGTTACACCACGGGAATGCAGGACGACGATTTCGATCTGAAGTCGCGGCCGACCTTCGTCGGACTGCCGGTGCCCGGCACGGAATTCAAGATCTGCGATTTCGAGACCGGCGCGATCCTCCCGCTCGGCTCCGAAGGTGAATTATGCTGCCGCACGCCATCGCTGCTGAAGGGCTACTGGAACAAGCCGGAGGCCACCGCTGAGACCATCCGCAACGGCTGGCTGCATTCCGGCGATATCGGTCTGATCGATGAGGACGGCTATCTGCATTATCTCGGCCGCCGCAAGGAGATGATCAAGGTGAAGGGCATGAGCGTTTTTCCCGGCGAGGTGGAAGCGCTGCTGGGCCAGCATCCGGCCATCGTCGGTACCGGTGTGGTGCCGCGCGCCGACGAGGAGCGCGGCCAAGTGCCGGTGGCCTTCGTGTTGCTGACGCCGGATGCCGATGCCAGCGTCACGCCGCAATCCATTGAGGACTGGTGCCGTGCCCGCATGGCGGGTTTCAAGGTTCCGGAAGTCCGGATCGTCGATGCCCTGCCGATGACGGCCACGGGTAAGGTCAAGAAACAAGAGTTAGGTAAGTTGCTCGATGCGTGAGACATTGTTCAAGAAAGTGCTGATCGCCAACCGTGGCGAGATTGCCATCCGTGTCGCGCGCGCGGCGTCTGAACTGGGAATCGCCACGGTGGCGATCTATTCAACGGATGACGCGAGTTCGCTGCATGTTCGCAAGGCGGATGAGGCGCATGCGCTCGGCCACCACGGCGCGGCCGCCTATCTCGACATCGCCCGCGTCATTGCCGCGGCCGAGGAAGCCGGCTGCGATGCGATCCATCCCGGCTACGGCTTTCTCAGCGAGAATGTCGAACTGGCGCGCCGTGCCAAAGAAGCGGGCATCACCTTCATCGGTCCATCGCCGGATGCGCTGCAATTGTTCGGCGACAAGATCGCGGCGCGAAAGCTTGCTGTGGAGACCGGCGTGCCGGTGATCGAAGGTACGGTCGGTGCGACCAGCCTCGCGCAGGCGCAGGATTTCTTCGCGTCGCTCAAGGGCGGCGCCATGATGATCAAGGCGGTGTCCGGCGGCGGCGGACGCGGCATGCGCGCGGTTCGCAGGGCGGATGATATTGCGGAAGCCTATGCGCGCTGCCAGTCCGAGGCCAAGGCGGCGTTCGGCGACGACACCGTCTATGTGGAACGGCTGGTCGAGGACGCCCGCCACATCGAGGTGCAGATCGTCGGCGACCGCACGGGGACCGTCGTGCAGTTCGGTGAACGTGAATGCACGATCCAGCGCCGCAATCAGAAATTGATTGAGATAGCCCCCAGCCCGTCACTGTCGGACGAATTGCGTAAACGAATCCTTGACGCGGCGCTGAAATTGGCGCGGGCCGCGAAATACGACAATCTCGGGACGTTCGAGTTTCTCGTCGACGCCAGCAAGTCAGGCGCGGATGGGTTCTTTGCCTTCATCGAAGCGAATCCGCGGCTGCAGGTCGAACACACCGTCACCGAGGAGGTGATGGGTATCGATCTCGTGGCCACGCAGATCAGGATTGCTGCGGGGAGAAGCCTGGAGAGTCTGGGCCTGTCGCGCGCGAATGCGGCCTCGCCACGCGGCTACGCCATTCAGTTGCGCGTCAACATGGAGACCATGGATGCGACCGGCGAGACCCAGCCGAGCAGCGGAACGCTGAGCGCCTTCGACATGCCGTCCGGCCCCGGCGTGCGCGTCGATACGTTCGGCTATACCGGCTATCGCACCAGCACCTCGTTCGACTCGCTGCTGGCAAAACTAATCGTGCATTCGGCGTCGCCGGATTTCAGCGACGCCGTCGCAAAATCCTATCGCGCGGCCTGTGAAACCCGGATCGATGGCGTCGCCACCAATCTGTCGTTCCTGCAGGCGCTGCTAACCGACCCGCGTTTCGTGGCCAACAAGGTCAATACGCGCTTCATCGAGAGCAATATCGCCGAGCTTCACGCCAGCGCCGCCGCGGCGCATCCGCATCTGTTTTTCGAGACGGCGTTAGGCTGCACCGCTGCGGTCGGCGCCAGCAACAAGCCGTCCGCGCCGGCCGGCACCGTGTCGGTGCCCGTGCCGTTGCAGGGTACGGTCGTCGCCATCGCCGTGGCGGAGGGCGATACTGTGAGGCCGGGTCAGCAGATCGCCGTGGTCGAAGCGATGAAGATGGAGCACCTGATCACCGCGACGCAGGGCGGCATCGTCAGGCAGGTCTGCGCTGCGATCGGCGAGACCTTGTACAGGGACGACCCCGTCGTCTTCATCGAGCCGGCGGATGTCGCCGGCGAACGTGAGGTCGCGAACGAGGCGGCCGATCTCGATGCCATCCGCGCCGATCTGGCGGAGATGAATGCGCGGCAGGCCTTCACGCTGGATGAGAACCGGCCCGATGCCATCGCGCGGCGGCGCAAGACCAATCATCGCACCACACGCGAGAATATCGCAGCGCTGGTCGATGACGGCAGCTTTGTCGAATACGGCTCGCTGGCGATTGCCGCGCAGCGTGCGCGGCGCAGTCTCGACGATCTTATCCGCAACACGCCGGCGGATGGCCTTGTGGCCGGAATGGGCACCGTAAACGGCGGTCACTTCGAGCCGGATTATGCCCGCACCATGGTGGTTGCCTACGACTATACCGTGCTGGCAGGCACGCAGGGACAGCGCAATCATAAGAAGCAGGACCGCATGTTCAAGCTTGCGGAAGAACTGAAAATTCCGTTGGTACTTTTCGCCGAAGGCGGCGGCGGGCGGCCCGGCGATACCGAACGTCTCGGTGTCACGGGTCTGGATGTGCCGACCTTCGGAGCGTTCGCCAGGCTCAGCGGCCTGGTGCCGCTGGTCGGCGTTGTGTCCGGTCGCTGCTTTGCCGGCAATGCGGCGCTGCTCGGCTGCTGTGACGTGATCATCGCGACCCGTGACACCACCCTCGGCATGGGCGGACCGGCGATGATAGAAGGCGGTGGACTCGGCGTCTACAAGCCCGAGGAGGTCGGCCCCACCGAGGTGATGGCGCCGAACGGCGTTATCGATGTGCTGGTCGAGGACGAGGTCGAGGCCGTCGCGGCCGCAAGGAAGTATCTGTCCTATTTCCAGGGGGCGTTGAAGACCTGGAGCGAGCCGGACCAGCGCCTGCTGCGGCGCGCGATCCCCGAAAATCGCCTGCGTGTCTATGACATCCGCAATGTCATCGAAACGCTCGCCGATCACGAGTCGGTGCTGGAGCTGCGCCCGCAATTCGGCATCGGCGTCGTCACAGCTTTTGTCCGTATCGAAGGCCAGCCGTTCGGCTTGATCGCCAACAATCCCAAGCACCTTGGCGGCGCCATCGACGCGGATGCCGGCGACAAGGCGGCGCGCTTTGTGGCATTGTGTGACGCCTTTGACATTCCGATCGTATCACTGTGCGACACGCCCGGCTTCATGGTTGGTCCAGAGGCGGAAAAAACTGCGCTGGTGCGCCATGTCTCGCGCATGTTCGTGACAGCCGCCAGCATCACGGTGCCGTATTTTACAATTGTGCTGCGCAAGGGCTATGGCCTCGGTGCTCAGGCAATGGCTGGCGGCGGCTTCCACGCGCAGAATTTCACGATCTCCTGGCCGACCGGCGAATTCGGCGGCATGGGTTTCGAGGGGGCCGTCCGGCTCGGTTTCCGCAAGGAGATGGAAGCGATCGCGGATCCCGTCGAGCGCGACAACTTCTTCAAGACCATGGTTGCGAAGTTTTACGAGAACGGCAAGGCGATCAACATCGCTTCGGTACTTGAGATCGATCAGGTCATTGATCCCATTGAGACCCGGCACTGGATCATCAGCGGACTTCGATCTGCGCCAAAGCCGCCGCAACGCGAGGGCCGCAAGCGTCCCTGCGTTGACACTTGGTAGCCAAACAGGCGCAAGCGTCGATAGACCGCATTCACCGAGGAAAAGTCGATGACATCAGCCGCTTTCGACACTTTGATCGAAGATAGCAAAAATATGCTCGTCGGCCCATGGCGCCAGCCGCGTCAGATGCTGCATGCTCAGACCTACGACTCGCACGCCTCCATCCATGACGACGCCACGGCGCAGAAGCTGGGCTTCAAGGGCGGCACCATCGAGGGTCCGACTCACTTCAGCCAGTTTGCGCCGCTCTGCGAGCGGCTGTGGGGCAGGGAATGGTTTGAGACCGGCTGTATCTCGGCGCACTACCGCGCCGCCGCCTTCGAAGGCGAAGAGGTGCAGGCCATCGTCGAGAAGCCGGCCGACGGCGGCAACTACGCCACGATCCGAATGATGAAACGCGACGGCACTGAAGTGCTGCGTGGCAGCGCGTCGATCGGCAGTGATGCGCCGGCCTCCGCGCTGGATATCCGGCTCACCGAGCTGAAGCCGTTGAATGATGCGGTAATCCTGCGCAACATCAAGCTCGGCATGACCACTGCGTCGCAGACCGTTCGGATGGATTTCGATCAGAACATGGGCGAGCTCTATCCATTCTCGCTGGAACAGAAGCTCAAGGTCATCACCGAGCCCTCGCCATATTACGAGCCCGAGAGCGCAGGCAACTCGCCATGGGGACGCGCGATCATTCCGGTCGAGATGCTCAGCGTGTTGTTTCAGCACGGTAGCAAGAAGGATCGCCTGCCGGTCAAGGGGCCGGCTGTGGGACTGTTCGCCGATCAGGAAATCCGGCTGCTGCGCGGGCCATTGTTCGTCGGCGAAGACTATCGGATCGAACGCAAGGTCGTCGCCATGTCCGGCAGCAAGCGCACCGAAAGCCTGTGGGTGCGCACCGCGGTGTTCGATCGTTCAGACGCACTTGCGGCCACCATGCTGCTTAATCTGGCCACGCTCAAGGAGTCATACGCTACCTATGACCAGGAATTTGCTTTGTTGCATCCAGGTTTATGAGGCAAGGGTTGGCCCCCAGGGTCAATTTCTATCAAATCGGCGGCCGATCGAAGTCATCGGCTCACAGGCCTTTCGGCTCTCGGAGTGCTTAGCTGCCGAGTAGTGAGTGCGACGTTGTCAGTTCATGCTCACACCCCATCGTTGCTACAAGATCTGAGTGTTGCATCGACCGGTTGAATCCGCCACGCAAAGCGGACGTTTACTTGCACTTGGTCTGTGAACGTCTCGACTGCTCGCCAACACCTGGTTCTCAAGGTGGCGATTGGCGGCTTTCAGCCTTCTTTCTTGCCGGACAATGGCATTCGATGTTCCGATGCCTCCCGCACTCGTACGTCAGTGAGGCATCCACATCGTCGTGGCCTGATCGCTCGATTCGCGTTGCTCGAGGCGATCGGCTTCCTGGCGGTACTCGTGCGATGCTTCGATCAGTCGCGATACAGTGACGGCATCCAGAATGGTCCTTGCCAACCGTTCGGCGCGGACCGCCTGGTCCCTGAGATACTGAACTCTGTTCATCTTCTGCCCTCACACTTGCCGATACAAGTTGAGTCAATTTCAATCGTTCCCAGCCTGTCCCCAGATGCTTAACAGACCGTAAGTGGCGCTGGTGTCTCAGAGAGGATTCTCATGCGTTGTGGTCGACGCGGTGTCATCAACCCTAACGCTCCCGCGTGACCGTGCATTCAGGTTAAGCCCGAACATTTCGCCTGAGGTGGTAGATAGGTAAATCGCCTTCACCTTCGTTGTTCGCGCGGTTGCTACCCCGGTTCAAACGGGGAGCTCGCAATGTCAGGGAATGCAGGAATCGCCAAGCGGCTGGAGAAATTTCCGGCGTTCGACGGCTTTCGGGGAATCGGCGTGGTGGTGGTGGTGTTCACCCATTGCCCGCAGGTATTGGACAGCAGCGCCTATAACGCGATCTGGTATGTCAACCAGCTGTCACGCGTGGGCTATATCGCGCTCGACATCTTCTTCGTGATCTCAGGATTCTTCATCACACGCTTGCTGCTGCGCGAGCGAGCCAAAACCGGTCGCATTTCCTTCAAGGATTTCTATATGCGCCGGGCGCTGCGCATCTTCCCGGTCTATTATCTCACGATCTTCGCTTGCTACTTCATCTTCAGATTCGGTCCGGCGGAAACGCTGAGCCTTCTGACCTACACGTTCAATTTCTATCACCCGCTACATGGGGTTCCGAACCCGCTGGAACACACCTGGTCATTGTCGGTGGAGGAGCAGTTCTATTTCTTCTGGCCGATGCTTATCCTCATCGTGGCGCCGGCCTGGCTCAACGCCGTGACCGGTCGGATGATCCCGCTGCTGGCGGTGGCGAGCGGTTTGTTGATCGCGCTGCTATTCATCAATCACGATCCGCGAGAGGCAGGCGATCTCGTCTATATGTCGCTGTTTACCCGCATGCTGTCGCTGTCGCTCGGCGGCTTGCTGGCAGTGCGCGAATTCGAGAACCGGCCGTTGCGCGGCTGGCGCTGTGCAGCGCTCGTGGTCATAGCGGTGGTAATCCTTGTGATTGACCGGAGGGGCCGCGACCTCGGCATTATCACCTCGCAACCAGTCTACTGGACCCTTGCGCTGATCGCCTATTCGATGGTGAGCGTGTCCTTCGTCGCGACGCTGGTGTTCGATCGTGGTATTGTCAGGCGTGTGATGACGGCGGTCCTGTCGCTGTCCCTGTTCCGCGGGCTCGGCTATCTCTCTTACGCGATGTATGTGTTCCATCTGCCGGTGTTGTTCTATCTCGGCCTCAACGATGCCGCGACCCATGGCGCCAAGGTGCCGATCCTCCAGGTCGCGCTCGCTTTCGGCATTACGCTTGGTCTGTCGATCTTGTCCTACTATCTGCTCGAAAGTCCGATGGCGAAGCTGAAGCAGACTTTCAGCGGCACCAGGCCGGCGGAGCCGGCCAACGCAACGCGAGCAAGCATCACCCAGGGCGGCCCGCTTGCCGGGTTTGCGCGCGGGGCGTTTCTTCCCCGAGAGCATCGCGCCAGACCGCTCGACGAGCTCCCGCAGCGGACGACGATCTGGCCGGGCGTTCGTCGCACTCAGGCGAAATAATGTCGACTGCGGCGACGCCGGGCGCCTGAATTGCGATCGAGGCGCGAAGCCGTCGTGGTCAGCCTCGGTGACGTGCGCGTGATCACGGGTGTCGTCGATCGGGAAGGGCGAGACCGGTTTGCCGAGGCCATATAGCGATGGCAAGACTTGACGAAGCCTCGTGGCTGCGTCTCATTGGCCGGCAGCACGGCGATAGTCCGTGCTTGCCTGGAGGTCTCGCCCGATGATCACGCTCTACCATTGCGCCCGCGCGCGCTCGTTCCGCCCGCTGTGGACGCTCGAGGAGCTTGGACTGCCCTATGAGCTGAAGATGTTGCCATTCCCGCCGCGTGTCTTTGCCAAGGAATATCTCGGCATCAATCCGCTCGGCACCATTCCGCTGATGCTCGATGGCGAGACGCGGATGACGGAATCAGCGGCGATCGCGCAATATCTCGTGACCAAATATGGCCCGACGCCGCTGGCCGTTGGCGTCGATGAACCGGATTTCGGTGCGTTCTTGAATTGGTTACATTTCGGCGAGGCAACGCTGACTTTCCCGCAGGCGCTGGTGCTGCGTTATTCGAAGCTCGAGCCGGAGGAGCGCCGTCATCCGCAGGTGGTCGAGGATTACTCGAAGTTCTTTCTGGGCCGGCTGCGCATGATTGAGACCATCACCACCGGCAACGACTATGTCTGCGCCGGCCGTTTCACCGCCGCGGACATTTCCGTCGGCTATGCACTGCTGCTGGCCAATCGTCTCGGGCTTGCATCGCAATTCGGGCCGAATGTCACGGCCTACTGGGCACGATTGCAACAGCGCGAGGCCTACCTGCGTGCGATGGAGTCTGAAAACAGCGCGAGCGACGCGCTGGGTTTGGCGCGCCGCTTCTAAGCGGCTATACCAGCAGCATCACATTCAATAGAGCGAGCAACTTCGATGGCCAATGACAGCGTGATCCTGGAGAAGAAGGGTGCCGCACTCTGCATCATCATCAACCGCCCCGAGAAACGCAATGCCATGAATGCCGATGTCATCGCCGGCATCACCCGAGGCTATCGCACCGCGCACGAGGACTCGGGTGTGCGGGTCATCGTGCTGACCGGTGCGGGCGAGAAGGCGTTCTGTGCCGGGGCCGATCTGGCAAATGCCGGCGCGGCCTTCTCGATGGATTTCTCCAAGCCGAATGGCGATCTCGCGGATCTGATGCGGCTATCGCAGAGCGCCACCAAGCCTGCGATTGCGCGCGTCAACGGCGTCTGCATGGCCGGTGGCATGGGCCTGTTGTGCATGACCGACATGGCGGTGGCTGCGGACAACGTGATCTTCGGCCTGCCCGAGGTGAAGGTCGGCGTGTTTCCGATGCAGGTGCTGGCGCTGCTGCAATCGATCGCGCCGCGCCGGCTGGTCAACGAGTGGTGCATCACCGGCGAACCGTTCGACGCGCAGACCGCGCTTGGTGCGGGCCTGCTGAATCACGTCGTGCCGGCCGCCGAACTCGATACCAAGGTCGACTGGTTGATTTCGCGTATCACCGACAAGTCGCCGACGGCGATCCGCCGCGGGAAGTACGCGATGCGCGCTATTGCCGCAATGTCGTTCGACGAGAGCATTGCCTATACCGAAAGCCAGATTGCAATCCTGTCGATGACCGAAGACGCCAAGGAAGGCCTCAAGGCATTCGGCGAAAAGCGCAAGCCGGTCTGGCCGGGGAGGTAAGCGCGGGCTTCCCGGCGGCGGATTGCCAGCCTCTGCGGCAGACCACGTCATCGTCCATGCAAGCTGGCCGTATCGTCTGCCTTAAAGTGGAATTAACAGTGTCGTTGTACCCTCGCAGCCCGTGAGCGACCAGGCAATCAGCAGCACAGCCAAACAGTTCCCGGTGCGGGCAGCGATGCCGTTGCTGGTGTGCGCGTGCGTCTATGTCATGCTGCTGGCGCTCGGGCCGCGGCTCCTGAACGATCCGGACAGCTACTCCCATATCGCCATCGGACGCTGGATCCTGGCCAATGGCGTCATCCCATCGACGGACTCGTTCTCCTTCTCCATGTATGGCGGCCACTGGCTTGCTTTCGAGTGGCTTTCCGAGGTCATTTACGGGGCGATCTACGCGTTTGCCGGCTGGCATGGCGTCGTGGCGCTCGCTGCCGCAGCGATCGCGCTTGCCGTCGGGCTTCTGACGCAGTTTCTGCTGCGGGAATTCTCACCGAAGCCGGTACTGTTCATCGTCATAGCGGTGGTCGTCCTTCTGGCTCCGCACCTGTTAGCGCGGCCGCATGTATTGGCACTGCCGGTCATGATGGCCTGGGCGACGGCGCTCGTTCGCGCCATGGATGCACGCGCACGCCCGCCTTACTGGGCGTTACCCCTGCTGATCCTTTGGGCCAATCTCCATGGCAGCGTGATCCTGGCGCTGGGATTGATCGGACCCGCAATCCTTGAAGTCCTCATACGAAACAAGCTGCGCGAGCAGCCTCGCGAGCTGCTCAACTGGCTCGCCTTTATGGCTCTTGCTGTTATCGCATCCTGTCTGACCCCTTACGGGCCCGGCACGCTGCTGATGCCGCTGACGACTCTCGGTCTTGGCGATGCGCTCAACTGGATCGGCGAATGGCGGTCGCAGAATTTCAGCCGCGTCGGCACTTTCGAAATCCTATTGCTCGCGGGAATCTTTGCTCTGTCGCGCGGCGTGACGCTTCCCGTGGTTCGTGCCCTGGTCGTCATCGGGTTGTTGCATTTTGCCCTGGCGCAGGTGCGCAATGTCGATCTGCTTGCCATGCTGGCGCCGCTCTATCTGGCCGCGCCGATCGCACGGCAGTTTCAAGCAAAGGCCGAGCAGGGCGAGGCGGACTCAGGCTGGAGCCTGCAGGCCGCGGCTGTCGGCGTCATGATCCTGGCGACCGCGGTGGCGACCGCACGCGACGTTCGGCCAACTTCCCGAAACACGCCGCAGGCGGCGCTGGCCGGTGCCGGCCTGACGGCGGGGCACCGTATCCTCAACGACTATTCGTTCGGCGGCTATTTGATCTTCGCAGGCATTCCCACCTTCATCGATGGTCGCGGCGAGCTCTACGGCGGTCGCTTTCTCCATCGCTACAATAGCGGCCTCTCGCTGGCTGATCTGAATGATCTTCTGAAACTGCTCGACGACTATAAAATCGACGCCACGCTGCTGGAGCCGGACACCCCGGCGGTGGCGTTGCTCGATCGGCTGCCGGACTGGAAACGTGTCTATGGCGATGACGTCGCGGTGGTCCACAGGCGTCAGAGCGCGGGAGCGAAGTAGCTCAGGCGGTACCAAACGTCGCGTATTGCGCGCCGAGCGGCAGGCCGCTCAAGGCGCTTTCGACGCGCCGCGCGGCTGTCGCTTCCCAAGGCAGCAGCAGGAAATGCTGCGAAGAGATCTGGCGGAAACCGGCGCTCGCCATGAGCTTTTGGGTCCTGCCGGCGCCAAGCAACACGGCGTCGCGGTCGAACTCGCAGCGTGCAACGGCAAGACGCGTCAGCGGATTGAACGGATTGTGCTCGATGACGCAGACCATGCCGCCCGGCCGCACCACGCGGCGCATCTCGCCCATGAAACCCGCCCATTCCGCAGGCGGGACGTGATGCATCACGCAGATCGTGGTGACCAGATCGAAACTGGCATCGGCGAACGGAAAATGGATGCCGTCGAAAGCCCGGTAATCGACGTCAGGATTGTCGACCTGCGCCTGCGCGATGCTGGCGGAGGATACGTCGATGCCGCTGAGCTGGCCGACCATCCCGCGCAGCAGCGGGTGGAAGCTGCCGACGCCGCAGCCAGCGTCGAGCATATCAGGCTTCTTCGATTGCAGCCGCGCTGCGATCAGGTCACGCAGCAGATCGGCCTTGGCGCGCATGAAAAAGCTGTGCGGCAGGCCGGAGAAGTCGATCGAGGATTGAACGACGTCGCGATAGTTGCTCCGGTAGCTGTCGAAAAGCTGGCTCATGGCAATCCGCTCAATCAGGCACTGCGTGAAGTGCGGTAAGAGGCTTCGTTCTGATCGCGCTCGAAGCCGACGCGGTTCTGGACCACATAAAGCGGGCGATGCTTCGCTTCTGCGTGGATGCGTCCGACATAGAGACCGACGATGCCGGTCATCAGCATGTTCAACCCGCAGAGCAGCGACACAATGACGATGATCGACGACCAGCCCGCGACCAGATGAGAGTCGTTGGTCAACCACAGCACCAGCACCCAGCCGCCGTAGAGGAGTGCCAGGCCCGATACAACGAGACCGCACCAGATCGCCAGCCGAAGTGGTGCATCGGAAAAGCCGAGCGCGGCCGACATCGCGAGCCGGGCCATCTTGAACAGCGGATATTTGGTCTCGCCGGCGGCGCGTTCGAGGCGATGGAAGCTGACCTCGGCCTGGCGGAAACCGAGCCAGGCGATCATGCCGCGCACGAAGCGATCGCGCTCCGGCATCTGGCGCAGCGCGTCCAGCACCTTGCGATCGATCAGGCGGAAGTCGCCGACATCGGCGGGAATGCGGACGGAGGTGAGGCGGCCAAGCACCCGATAGAACACGTGGGCGGTGGCGCGCTTGAACGCGCTTTCACCGGCGCGGGACAGACGGCGCGCATAGACCACGTCATTGCCTTCGCGCCACTTGGCGATCAGTTGTTCGACCACTTCGGGCGGGTCCTGCAGATCCGCGTCCATGACGACGATGGCGTCGCCTTGCGCGGCGTCCATGCCGGCGGTGATGGCCACCTGATGGCCGAAATTGCGGGACAGGCCGATGTAACGGAACCGCGGGTCATCCCTGGCCAGCGCCTGCAGCACGATGGGGCTGGTGTCACTGCTGCCGTCGTCCACGAAGATGGCCTCTGCGGGGCCGCCGAGGCGATCAAGCAGCAATCCGAGCCGGCGGATCAGCACGGGCAGAACGGCCTCTTCATTATAGACCGGCACGACGATGCTGTAGATGATCCGTCCGCCATCAATCGTCATTTTGGAGTTCCGCCCTGCTGAATAGCAGGATCCTAAGCCTTGATGGTTAAGGCGGCCTTGCAAAGAGCCTTGAAATCAGGCGCCTTTGAGCCGCCTTCATGGGGCCGCGCTACCGCAAGCGGGAGTACCCTGTGGTCTGCTCGGCTATGGCTGCCGGTGTATTTTGTAGAGGACAAAACGCGCGGACCTGTCCACCTCCTGCAGTCTGTCGGGCAGCGGGTTCTCCGAAGCGGGACGGAGCACATAGAGATAGTCGAAATCGCGGTGCCAGCTCTGGATGAACGAAGGAAAGTCTGCCGCGGTGCCGCCGGCCGCAACTGCGCTAAGCAAACGTATTGGGACCGGCCCGCCATATGGAATGGCAAGGCGCTGCATGCCGGCGATGGGGCGGATTGGCTGCTTTCCGATCTCGGTGAACAGGTTGGGGACGAAGGCGTTCGCATAATGGACGGCCAGGGTCGAAGCATAAGCCATCGGATATTGCGTGAGGTCTTTGAACGGCGGGTCTTCGCCATCGCCGCTCGTTCCCGTGAGTACCCGCGCGCCGCGGTCAATCCGATGAAACGACTCGATCAGAGCTGCATAGTCCGCACGGTAAGAGAGCCAGACGGCAAATACGGTCGCGAGATTGGCGAGGATGACGCCGGTGACCACGAGCAGCGCGGCAGCCACCCATCGTCGGCTTGGCAACGACAACGAGCAGAACGCCGCAACGATCATCGCCGCGGCGGGTATAATCCGGAGGTCGGCAAACGACGTCCCGAGAAGCTTCGAAGGAATGACCAAATACAGCAGCGCGAAACCGGCGGCGAGCCATATGCCGACCGGTTCGATCGTCAGGACATCGCGCTTGAACGCCAGATACAACGACACCAGCAGGACAAGAGCGCATGCGGCGGATACCGTCAAATTATAGCCGTTCATGATCCGAAACAGCCAAAGCGGCTTGTACTGAAACAGCCATTCCGTGCCCTCGCTGCCAACAGAGCCGGCGGTGGCGCGCATCACCACCAGCAGAAGAGCGACGGGCACTGCGAGAAGGATCAGGCGCAGTGCGGTGACGCGATACGGCGCCTTGCGCCGGTGGGCGCGCCACAGCTCGTAAAAACCGATCGCTGCGCCGTAGATGCCCAGCGAAAAGAAATGCACCGCGAACAGTGCGGCGACGAAGATGGCGTTGACAAGGAAGCGCGTTAGCAATGAACGCTCGACGACCGTCAGATAGGCTGCGACGCCCCAAAGCGAGACGCCGAGACCGAATTCAAAATTCAGGAACCCCCAGCTGAAGGGCAGGCAGTAGAGGAACAGCAGCGCGGCGAAGCCGCCCATCTGGGTGCGACCCTTCGCGACCCGTTCGAGCACCAGCGCACCGCCGACAATCAACAATTGGCTGCAGAGCAGAAACAGCCGGGTCGCGTTTTCGACACCGACCCATCGTGCCACCTGTGGGATGAGCAGATCCATCCCGAGATTGGGATAGAGCGCCCAATGCACTTCGTAATACGGGTTGGCGCCGGGCTTCCCATTCTCAGCCAGAAGATACATGCGGGCGAGGTGATTGGGATAATCGACCATCGCCGGAATTGGCGTCAGTACTGCGGGAAGAAGCGAGGCTGCCGTCAGCAATGCAAAAACGACGATCGCTACCGTCCGATACGGATCCGCATGCGTCCAGGCAGACATGGCCTTCGATTTTTGCGTGATCATGCTCACTGGTCGAGATAGCCATTGGGGTTTTTTCGCTGCCAGTTCCAGGCGTCGCGACACATCTCCGCAATGCCGCGCTTTGCGTGCCATCCGAGTACGTTTGCCGCAAGCTCTGCGCTTGCATAGTAACTGGCGATATCACCGGCGCGTCTCGGTGCAAAAGTGATAGGGATCATCCTGCCGCACGCACCTGCATAGGCGTCTACCAGCTCCAGCACGCTGGCGCCTCGTCCGGTTCCTAGATTGACCTTAAGGACACGCTGCTTGTCGGCACAGTCAAGGGCCGCTACGTGCCCGGCTGCCAGATCGGCCACATGGACGTAGTCACGTATGCCGGTGCCGTCCGGTGTCGGGTAATCGTTGCCATAGATGTTCAGCACGGGCAGGCGTCCAATAGCGACGCGCGAGATGTAGGGCATCAGATTATTCGGAATGCCATGAGGGTCTTCTCCGATCAGCCCGCTTTCGTGGCCGCCGACCGGATTGAAATAGCGCAGAATCGCGACATTCAACGGATTCTGGGAATGCGCAATGTCGCTCAGCAATTCCTCAGCCTGCATTTTGGTGCGGCCATAGGGGCTGAACGGTGCGAGCTTGTGGTCCTCTTGCAAGGGCAGTACGTCCGGCTCACCGTAGACCGCCGCCGACGACGAGAACACGATATTGCGCACGCCGGTCTGCTGCATGGCCTGTGCCAGCCTCAGGGTTCCGACCACATTGTAATCGTAATACTCGGCCGACTTGTTGACGGAATCCGCAACCGACTTCAGTCCGGCGAGATGAATGACGGCGCTGCAACCATGCGCTGACAGTGCCGATATCAGCGCTTCGACGTCGCGCACGTCGCCTCTGACGACATCCGGAGCCGTACCGGTGATCTGCCGGATCCGATTGATGACTTCGGGGTGGCTGTTACAGAAATTGTCATAGACCACAACCTTGCGATCGGCGTTGATCAGCTCCACGCAGATATGCGAACCTACAAAGCCGGCGCCGCCTGTAATCATCACCGTCATATCGGAATTGTCCTGCCTGAGCCGTCGGGCTGCACCGAGACTAGCTGTGTCAGCTTAATAAATGGCGGTTCGCGGCGATAGTCGCCTTGGTTAGTGAATTACACATATGGACTAGCCAGCGCGCGTCAGCCGATGCAACGTCACCTCCGGTGGGCAGTTGAGCCGCACCGGCAGCAGGCTGGTGCCGACGCCCACGGAGGTGTAGCCGGCCATTCCCTCATGGCGCCACGCGCCGTTGCCCATATGGCGCGGCAGCACGGCCTCCAGCTTGATGGCGTAGCCGCCGGGCAGGCAGAGCTGGCCGCCATGGGTGTGGCCGCTCAGCATGAGGTCGAAATCGTGCGCGGCCGCCTCGGCGTAGGTCTCCGGCGTGTGCGACAGCAGGATCGAGAAGGCATTCTTCGGAATTTGCGACGCGGCCTTCGGAATGTCGTCTGCGAGATAGAAATGCGGGTCGTCGACACCGGCGAGATAGATGCGCGCATCGCCGCGGGCAATCGTCTCGCATTCATTGAACATCATGCGGATGCCCATGGCTTCCAGCGCCGGCGTCATACGGATGCTGTCGTGATTGCCGAGAACGCCATAGACGGGGTCGCGCAGCTTTGCACGCAGTTCGCCGACACCTTCGGTGGCGCGCTGATACGGACCGTAGGTCTTGCCGCGATAATCGCCGGTCAGAACACAGATGTCGTATTGGAGATCGCCGACGAAGGAGATCAGGTGGCGGAGCGCGTTTTCGCTGAGATCGACGTGAAGATCGCTGATGTGCAGGATCGTGAAGCCATCGAACGCGGCAGGCAGGCGCGGTGAGGCGACGATATTCTCACACACCAACACGCGGTCGGCCTCGCGGCGGGCGCGGCCATAGAGGCCGGTGAGCTTCAGCGCGGTGCGGACGATCGGCGGTGCGGTGAGCCAGTTCTCCAGATTGAAGAACAGGCGCCCCTGACCGAACAGCTGGTGATCGTGATGGGTCTCGATCTCCAGCCGTGCCTTCACATGCGCATCCCCGATACGGTCGATCAGCGGGCGCAGCGCGCTGTCGTCGATCGGGAGATGCAGTGGTCGGGTCAATGCGGTTCTAGCCGGTCGAGGCCTTGAGGCCGGCCGCCTCGATGCCGGCGACGGCTGCGATCTCGTCATTGTCCGATGTATCGCCGGAGATGCCGATGGCGCCGAGCAGGCTGCCCGACGCGTCATGAATGAGAACGCCGCCCGGCACCGGGATCAGCGCCCCGCGGGCCATGGTATTCACGGCATCGATGAAGAACGGCTGCTCTTCGGCACGCTTGAATAGTGCCCGCGAGCCGAGCCCCATCGCCAATGCGCCATAGGCCTTGCCGTGTGCGACTTCGCCGCGCATCAGGCTGGTGCCATCCTGCGCGATGGTGGCCTTTACGCAGCCGCGAGCGTCGAGCACCGTGATGACCATCGGCTTGAGCTTCATCTCGATCACCTTGGCGAGGGCGCCATCGATGATCTTGCGGGCTGTGTCGAGGGTGAGGTCGGCCATATCGGTTGTTTCCTAGTTGAGCGTGGAAGAATGGACGTTTGTTGCGGCGCCGTCGAGGCTCATACCCAGCACGCGGGCGACATGCAGCGCATGGCGCGCGGAGCCGTCAGCGATCTGGTGGCGGCAGGAGGTGCCGTCGGCGACGATCAGTGTATCGGATTCGGCCTTGCGCACGGCGGGCAGCAATGATGCCTCGGCCATCTGGATCGAGACGTCATAGGTATCGGCGCCGTAGCCGAAAGCGCCAGCCATGCCGCAGCAGCTCGACTCGATAGTCTCGACCTTCAGATCCGGGATCAGCCGCAAGGCCTGTTCGACCGGCTTGAAAGCGCCGAACGACTTCTGGTGACAGTGACCGTGCACCATCGCCTTCGGCGCGATCGGTTTCAGCGGCAGTTGCAGTCGGCCGGCCTCGGCCTCGCGCACCAGGAATTCCTCGAAAAGCATTGCGTGCGCGCTGACGGTTTTGGCGCTGTCGTCCGATCGCAGCGACAGCAATTCATCACGCAGCGTCAGCAGGCAGCTCGGCTCAAGTCCGACAATTGGCACGCCGCGCGCTGCGAAAGGCGCATAGGTTGCGACCAGGCGATCCAGTTCGGCGCGCGCCTGATCGACGAGCCCCGCAGAAAGGAATGTACGGCCGCAGCACAGTGCACGGCTGCTGCGATCCATCGGCTTCGGCAGATGCACGCGATAGCCGCCGGCGATGAGAACGCGCAGCGCGTCATCGAGGTTCTCGCGCTCATAGGCGCGGTTGAACGTGTCGGCGAACAGCACGACCTCGCGGCCATCGGCCGGGCCGACGGCGTCTGCATCACGATGAAACACGTCGCTGCGCCATTCCGGCAGGCTGCGCTTGGCGCTGATGCCCGCATAACGCTCCAGCAGATTGCGCAGCAGTGGGCTCTTGTTGCGGAGATTCGCGAGTGGTGCGGCGCGGGCGGCCAAGGCGGCATAGCGCGGCAGGTAGCCGACGAGTCGATCACGCAGCGTAAGGCCGTGCCTCGCAGCACGGGCGGCCAGCACCTCGATCTTCATCTTCGCCATATCGACGCCGGTCGGGCATTCGTGGCGGCAGGCCTTGCAGGACACGCAGAGTTTCATCGTGTCGGCCATGGCATCCGACGTCAGCGCATCCGGGCCGAGCTGGCCGGAGATCGCCAGCCGCAGCGTGTTGGCGCGGCCGCGGGTGACGTCCTTTTCGTTGCGTGTCGCGCGATAGGACGGGCACATCACGCCGCCCTCTAACTTCCGGCATGTGCCATTGTTGTTGCACATCTCGATGGCGCCCTGAAAACCGCCGCCGGCGCCGGGCCATGCGGACCAGTCGAGCGCGGTCTTCAATTCGCCGACGCGATAGTCCGGCGTGTAACGAAACAGCGAGCGATCATCCATCTTGGGCGGATCGACGATCTTGCCGGGATTCAAAACATTGTCGGGATCGAAGCGCCTCTTCACCTCGGCGAAATCGTCGATGATCCGCTGGCCGAACATCTCGGCATGGAATTCCGAACGCACGAGACCGTCGCCATGCTCGCCGGAATGCGAGCCCTTGTATTCCCGGACCATAGCGAAGGCTTCTTCGGCAATGGCGCGCATTGCCTTGACGTCCTTGTCGAGCTTCAGGTTCAGCACCGGGCGGACATGCAGGCAGCCTTCGGAGGCATGGGCATACATGGTGCCGGTGGTGTCGTGCTTCCTGAAGATCGCGGAGAGGCGTTCGGTGTAATCAGCGAGATGCGGCAGCGGTACCGCGCAGTCCTCGATGAAGGAGACCGGCTTGCCGTCCTGCTTCATCGACATCATGACGTTGAGGCCGGCCGCGCGAAACTCGGCGATGCCGGCCTGAAGCGCTGGCTCGGTGACGTCGACCACACCGCCCCATTTGCGCGTCGGGTTATCCCAGCCGAAGCCGAGATCGCCCATCAATGCGCCCAGCTCTTTCAGCTTGGCGGCATTGGCAGCCTGATCCTCTTCCGCGAATTCGACGATCAGGAGTGCATCCGGATCGCCGCGCACGGCGCTCTTGATGATCGGCTGGAACATCGCGATGTCGCGGCCGAGTGCGATCATGGTGCGGTCGACCAGTTCGACGGCGATGGGCTTGAGTTTGACCAGATGCTGGGTCGCATCCATCGCTTCGTAGAAACTGCCGAAATGGCAGACACCGAGCGCCTTGTTGCCGATCAGCGGCCACAGCTTGAGTTCGACCTGTGTCGTGAAGGCGAGGGTGCCCTCGGAACCCACAAGCAGGTGCGCGAGATTGTTGGCCGTGTTGCGCGGGACGAGTGCATCGAGATTGTAGCCGCCGACGCGGCGCTGCACCTGCGGGAAGCGCGCGGCGATCTCGGCGGCTTCGCGCTCGCCGAGCGCCAGCATGTC
Source organism: Tardiphaga sp. GW822-FHT04G09 (assembly GCF_058800725.1). NCBI lineage: Bacteria > Pseudomonadati > Pseudomonadota > Alphaproteobacteria > Hyphomicrobiales > Nitrobacteraceae > Tardiphaga > Tardiphaga sp. GW822-FHT04G09. The sequence goes on from NZ_JBXAMO010000025.1 coordinate 27,421, forward strand.
GCGAAACAGGGCAGGCGCATCGTCCCCTGAATTCACTTCGCCGAAATGCAGCAGGTTGCCATCGGCCAGCGCGGCATCCATCGCGATTGTGTTGTCGCGCATGGTGCCGTAGCGCAGCGAGCGGCCGCCGCAGGAATTGTTGCCGGCCATGCCGCCGATGGTGGCGCGTGAAGCGGTCGACACATCGACCGGAAACCAGAGGCCGTGCTTCTTCAGTTGGCGGTTGAGATCATCGAGCACGATGCCGGGCTCGACGATACAGGTGCGGTTCTCGACGTCGAGCGAGATGAGCTTGTTGAGATGTTTGGAGAGGTCGATGACGATGCCGTCATTGACGGTCTGTCCGCATTGCGAGGTGCCGCCGCCGCGCGGCGTGACGATGCGGCCGTCATCGCGGCAGATCGCCATGGCGCGCAAGGCGTCGTCGATGGTGCGAGGGACGACCACGCCGAACGGTACGATCTGGTAGAACGAGGCATCGGTGGCATAACGGCCGCGATTGAACGGGTCGAAGAACACGTCGCCGGAGACTTCACGCGCGAGCTTGGCCGCCAGCGCGCTGTCTGCGGCCGTGCTTCGAATGATTGCCGCCTTCGCCATGAATTCCTGCCTCGTCCCTCTATCGTCCTGTCTTGCATCCGGATTCCGGCTTGGCAACCCGGAGGTGCTGTGCCAGCGGTGGCGAGGACGGGATACCGGAGGGATAAGAAATGCTCATGGCTGCCCCACGCTTTTCTTCGGCGCTCTGGTATACCAGACGCGGGACAAGTCCTCTGAAAGGTGCTATCCGGGCGCTTCAATAAAAAATGGACTCCCTGGGAAGGACGAGACAATGACCGTGCATACCGGAAGGCATTTCCTGCAGATTCCTGGCCCGACCAACGTACCCGACCGGGTGCTGCGGGCGATGGATATGCCCACGCTGGACCATCGCGGTCCCGAATTCGCCGAGCTCGGCCTCCACGTCATTGCTGCGATGCAGCGTGTGTTCCGGACCAAGCAGCCGGTGATGATCTATCCGTCCTCGGGCACGGGCGCCTGGGAAGCCGCCATCGTGAATACGCTGTCGCCGGGCGACAAGGTGCTGATGGCCGAGACCGGCCAGTTCGCCACGCTGTGGCGGAGCCTTGCCGAGAAATTCAAGCTCGACATTGATTTCGTCCCGGGTGACTGGCGCCACGGCGCCGACCTCGCGGAAATCGAGAAGCGTCTCGCCGCCGACAAGTCGCACGCCATCAAGGCCGTGATGATCGTTCATAACGAGACCTCGACCGGTTGCGTCACCCATCCGCAGGATGTCCGCAAGATCATGGACCGCGTGAAGCATCCGGCGCTGCTGATGGTCGACACCGTCTCCGGCCTCGGCTCGCTCGAATACGAGCATGACGCATGGGGCATCGACGTGTCCGTCGCCGGTTCGCAGAAGGGCCTGATGCTGCCGCCGGGTCTCGGCTTCAATGCCGTGTCCGACAAGGCGCTGGCGGCCTCCAAGGCCAACGGCTCGTTCCGGTCCTATTGGGACTGGGCCGAGATCATCGCCGCCAACAAGCTCGGCTCCTGGCCCTACACGCCCGCTACCAATCTGCTCTACGCGCTGAAGGAAGGCGTGGCGATGCTGGAGGAGGAGGGGCTCGACAACGTGTTCGCGCGCCACAAGCGCCATGGCGCCGCCGCCCGCGCCGCCGTCAAGGCCTGGGGCCTCGAGACGGTCTCGATCGAGTCGCATGATCACTCGCCGGCGCTGACCGCGGTGTTGATGCCGGACGGGCATGATGCCGACAAGTTCCGCAAGGTGGTGCTCGACAACTTCGACATGTCGCTCGGCACCGGCCTCAACAAGTGGAAGGGCAAGATCTTCCGCATCGGCCATATCGGTCACTTCAACGACCTGATGCTGATGGGCACGCTGGCCGGCGTCGAGATGGGTCTCGAACTCGCCAAGGTCCCGCATCGCGCTGGCGGCGTGATCGCAGCCATGGATGTGCTGACTGGCAAGAGCGTGGTGCCGATGACCAAGGCTGCCGTTGCGTAGTGGCGGCGGTTGCTTAAGCCCGCGAATTCCCGTCTTTGAGGCCTAACAATCTACCGGAGGCTGGAGCATAATCGCTCCAGCCTTTTCATCATGTTGCGGCGGAATGCTGCACCAGAGGACGAATCACATGAACGCGCCAACGCCCGCTACCGAAGACCTGTTGTATTCCGTCGAGAACGGGATCGCGAAGATCACGTTCAATCGCCCGCAGGCGCGCAATGCGATGCTGTTCTCGATGTATGAGCGGATGGCGCAGATCTGCCAGGCTGCCAATGAGGACCGCTCGATCAAGGCGATCATCCTGACCGGCGCCGGCGACAAGGCTTTCGCTTCCGGCACCGACATCTCGCAGTTCCGTGAATTCAAGACGGCGCAGGACGCGCTCGATTACGAAGCGCGGATCGACCGTGTGCTCACCGCGCTGGAGACCTGCCGGGTACCGACCATCGCCGCCATCGCAGGCGCCTGCACGGGCGGCGGCGCCGGCATCGCTGCCTGCTGCGACCTGCGCATCGGCACCGCCGCAACGCGCATGGGTTTTCCGATCGCCCGCACCCTCGGCAACTGCCTGTCGATGTCCAATATCAGCCGGGTGATGGCGCTGGTCGGCCCGGCGCGCACCAAGGACATGATCTTCACGGCGCGTCTGATCGAGGCCGATGAGGCGCTGGCGCTCGGTCTGATCAACGAGATCGTGCCCGATGTGGAGACGCTGCAGCGCCGCGCGCTGGAACTCGCGCAACTGGTGGCCGGCCACGCGCCGATCACCCTCGAAGTGACCAAGGAAGCCGTGCGCCGCCTGCGTCCGACCCTGACCCGCGAGGAGGGGAAGGATCTCGTGCTCAAGGCCTATATGAGCGAGGACTTCCGCGAGGGCATGGATGCCTTCCTGAACAAGCGCAAGCCGAACTGGCAGGGGAAATAGCGGGCAGATTAGGGGCAGGCGGCTGGGTCTATATTCTGTCGCCTGACCATTCAGTGGGGAGACCCCTGACCAAAGTCGGCATGGGCATGCGTGGGGCACGCTTGAACTCACGTCCAAATCCCCGCACAATAGAATAGAACCAACAAAAACGGCGGCGTCCAACGTCCGCTTGCGTCTACAGGGAAGAAACAATGTCCAAGTCGATCAGGGCCACAGCTGCGCTAGCAGCCGTGCTCGCCAGCGCGCCCATCCTCTCATCGGCCACGTCGCCGGCCATGGCCTGGGAGCCGACGAAGCCCGTCGAAATCGTGGTTGCAGCGGGCGCCGGTGGCGCCTCCGACCAGATGGCGCGGATGATGCAGGCCGCAATCCAGAAGAACAATCTGATGAAGGCACCGGTGGTGGTGTCGCTGAAGGGCGGCGCATCCGGCGCAGAAGCGCTGATCTACATGAAGTCCAGCGACGGCGACGCCAACAAGGTGCTGATCGCCTATTCGCTGATCTATATGCTGCCGCTGTCGGCCAAGATCCCGTTCAACTGGCGCGACCTCACGCCGGTCTCCGTCGTTGCGATGGACCAGTTCGTGCTGTGGGACAATGCGTCAGGCCCCAAGACCGTGAAGGAATTCATCGCAGCGGCCAAGGCGGCATCCTCGCCGTTCAAGATGGGCGGCACCGGCTCCAAGCGTGAAGACCACGTGCTGACGGTATTCATGGAAAAGCAGACCGGCGCGAAGTTCTCCTATCTGCCCTACAAGTCGGGCGGCGAGGCGGCGACGCAGCTGGTCGGCAATCACACGGAAGCCAACGTCAACAATCCCTCCGAGAATCTCGAAGTCTGGCGTGCCGGCCAGGTCCGCGCGCTCTGCGTGTTCGACAAGGAGCGCATCTCCTACAAGACCAAGGTCACCGAGACCCAGTCGTGGAATGACATCCCGACCTGCAAGGAAGAGGGCCTCGACGTGCAGTATCTGATGCTGCGCGCCATGTTCCTGCCCGGCAAGGTGACGCCCGAGCAGCAGGCCTTCTATGTCGACCTGTTCGAGAAGGTGACCAAGACGGCCGAATACAAGGACTACATGGAGAAGCAGGCGCTGAAGCCGATCTTCCTCAAGGGGCAGGAGATGCAGAAGTTCCTCGAAGAGGATGATGCGCTCAACAAGTCCCTGATGACCGAAGCGGGATTTGTGGCGAAGTAAATCGATCGCTCGCTTTCTTCCCTCCCCCTTTTGGGGAGGGGGGATCGAACCGCGTGGCGTTCGAGACGGGAGGGGGTAGCCACAGACTCCGCGCCCAGCATTACCCCTCATCCGAGGCGGACGACGTCCGCGTCACCTTCTCCCACCAGGGAAGAAGGGAAAGAAAAATCCTCATGTCCAATACCGAGCTCGAAATCATCGTCGAAGACCCGACCGCGCCGGAGGATGATTCCCCGTCGGTGGTCAGCACGCGCACCATCGAGATCATCGTTTCGCTGGTGCTGCTGGCACTTGCCATCGCACTCGGCTTCGACAACTGGCGTACCGGCATCGCCTGGGATTCCACCGGGCCTCAGCCAGGCTACTTCCCGTTCTATCTGTCGGTCATTCTCGGCGGCGCCAGCCTGTACGGCCTGATTACGACGCTGCTCGCGCGCAGCAAGAGCGATGACACCTTCGTCACCCGCGCGCAATTGCGGCGCGTGGCGCTCGTCTTCGTGCCGACGGCGTTGTTCTGCGTGGCCACACAGTTCCTCGGCATCTATGTCGCGAGTTTCGTGCTGATCGCCGGCTTCATGCGCATGGTCGGCAAGATCGCGCTGTGGAAGTCGCTGCTCACCGCCTTCGTGTTCACCGCGATCATGTTCGTCACCTTCGATGTCGCCTTCGACGTCATCATGCCGAAGGGGCCGATTGAATCGGCTCTCGGTCGCTAGGACTACTGATATGGAAGCCTTCGGACTGTTGATGCACGGATTTGCCGTGCTGATGACCTGGAAGATCATCTCGCTGATGATCGTCGGTCTCGTGCTCGGCATCTTTGTTGGCGTGCTGCCGGGCCTCGGTGGCCCCAACGGCGTGGCCATTCTGTTGCCGCTGACTTTCACCATGGACCCGACATCGGCCATCGTGATGCTGTCCTGCATCTATTGGGGCGCGCTGTTCGGCGGCGCCATCACCTCGATCCTGTTCAACATCCCCGGTGAGGCGTGGTCGGTGGCCACCACCTTCGACGGCTATCCGATGGCGCAGCAGGGCAAGGCTGCGGAAGCGCTGACGGCGGCATTCACCTCATCCTTCATCGGCTCGCTCGTGGCCGTGCTGCTGATCACGTTCCTCGCGCCGATGATCTCGTCATTTGCGCTGAAATTCGGGCCGCCGGAATTCTTCGCGGTCTATCTTTTGACCTTCTGCTCCTTTGTCGGCCTCGGCCGCGAGGCCAAGCACAAGACGGTCATCTCCATGGCGCTGGGCCTGCTGATCGCCGGCATCGGCATGGACACAGTGTCCGGCACGCTCCGCATGACCTTCGGCTCGACGGATCTGCTCCGCGGCATCAACTTCCTCGTCGCCGTGATCGGCCTGTTCGGCATCAGCGAAATCCTGCTGACGATGGAAGAGCGCCTCGCGCTGCGCGGCCACGCCGCCAAGATCAGCCTGCGCACTGTGCTCAGGGTCTGGATGGACCTGCCGAAATACTGGGCGACGCTGCTGCGCTCCTCGGTGATCGGCTGCTGGCTCGGCATCACGCCGGGCGGCGCCATCGCCGCATCCTTTATGGGCTACAACCTCGCCAAGCGCTTCTCCAAGGATCCCGAAAGCTTCGGCAAAGGCCGCATCGAGGGGGTGTTCGCGCCGGAAACCGCGGCACACGCGTCGGGCACCGCGGCGTTGCTGCCGATGCTCGCGCTGGGCATCCCCGGCTCCGGCACTGCGGCAATCCTGCTGGGCGGGTTGATGGTGTGGGGCCTTAATCCCGGGCCGCTGTTGTTCGTGGAGCACAAGGATTTCGTCTGGGGCCTGATCGCCTCGATGTATCTCGGCAATGTGGTCGGTCTCGTCATCGTCCTGACGACGGTTCCGATCTTCGCCTCGATCCTGCGCGTGCCCTTCGCGGCAGTGGCGCCGATGATCGTGGTGTCCTGTGCCATCGGTGCCTATGCGATCCAGAATGCCATGTTCGACATCTGGCTGATGCTGGGCTTCGGCGTCGTCGGCTATGTGTTCAAGAAGATCGGTATTCCGCTCGCGCCGTTCACGCTGGCGCTGGTGCTCGGCAGCCGCGCCGAGGATGCGTTCCGCCTTGCCATGATCGGCTCCGGCGGCAGCGTCGGGGTGTTCTGGTCGAATGGACTGGTCGGCACCATCACCACGCTGGCGATCACGCTGCTGTTCTGGCCGCTCATCGACAAGGCGTTCAGTGGGGTAGGCCGGATACTGCGGCCAATGGCTCAAACGCCTTGACCCGCCGTCTGGCCCTCAAGAGCATGTGATCCTCCCGAACGATCGCTCTGGAGAATTCAGCAGTTTCCCTCGCGATGTTACTGCCGTGAGGATGCCGCAAGCACGTCGCACAAGGCGTTCGTCAATCGCGCGCGCGCATACGCATGCGTGAAATCGTGGTCGGCATTGGGGATGATCGAAATCGACGCGTTCGGATAACGGCGCAGCCGCGCGCCCTTTCGTCCCATATAGGTGTGGAATTCACCCAGCGCGTGATCTCCCTCCGAAACCAGCATCGCCAGGCGAACGTCGCGATTTGCGAGAGTTTGGAAGCGGCGATGACCTTCGCCATAGAGCTTGCGGCGCGCAAGGATTTGGCTCGGTCTCAACGAGAGGATTTGAAGGAGACGTTTGGAGACGAATGCGATTGGGGCCTTGAGACGCAAGTTGCCTGACAGCAGTCGTCTCAGGCTTCGTTTGCTGAACAGTAGCGAAACGGAACCACCGATGGTTCGATGGGCCGATTGTAGCGCCTCTGCGACAGTTTCCCGGGGGTCCCAGACAAAACGCATATTATTGATGACGACAACATTGCGAACGCGCACATCCTGCACCGCTGCCTGGAATGCGGCGTAGGCCCCGCTGCAGCGCCCGACCAGAGCGATCGGGCCGGCATCGAGCTTCGCAACATGGTCGATCGCGTGATGCATGTCGGCAAGTTGCTCGTCCGAGTAAAGCACTTCGGCCGGCGCACCTGCCGAAGCCGGACTGTCGCCGATGCCGCCGGCGTCAAATCTGAACGAGGCGATCCCGCGCTCCGCGAGGGCGCGGGCCTGTTCGACTGCTGCGCGACCCCAGCCGATGTGATAGTCCCGCCCCGAATTGGCCAAAACCGCTATGGCTGACGGCTTGCGACCGAGCGGTTGACACAAGACACCGAACAACCGGTCATCCGGCCCGAACCGAACGGGTAGTTCTTCATAGTGAGGGCCGGCGATTGGCCGTGCAGGCGTGGGCTCCTTTGTAGGCAATTTGGCGCCTGTCATTGGAGCGGTCACGAGATCGTCGATCCACGACACGATGCGTGCCAGCGTGCCGAGCTGTGGTTCAGCCACAGTTGGGTTTTGCATGATCACTTCATAACCCGCGTAGTCGATCGACGACACATCAGCTCCGAGCGTCTGCAGGTGGTTGCCGAGCGATCTGTCGCGAGACATTTGTGCGCGCTCAACCAGGAGGACCCGTGCGGCGGGAGGCTGAGTGGCCTTGGTGAGATCAATCGCCTTGATGGCCGCGGCTCGGCTGCTTGCCAGCGGAAGACCGGCGACGGTGTAGCCGCTGTCGTCCAAGGGATCGGGTCCGATCCCCATCCGCTCGGTCACCATACGCGACCAAGCTTGCAATTCACGAAGATAAGAACGGCCCTTTACGGCCGGCGCCATCAGAACCGTCGCTGCGATGCCGGGGGATTCCGGTCCGAGTTGAGCGGCCAGACTCGCGCCAACGCCTTGCCCGACCAGCACGAGTTCGGCGCCGGGATTGCAGTCTCGCAAAAATGCCATGCACTGACGCGCAGCAACGAGCCAATCGGAGAGGCCGTCAGGCTCGCCAACAACATCGATGGCATCTGCAGTACCGGGATAATCGAATCTGAGGCAGGCATGGCCTGCTTGAGCAATCTTCTCGGCCAAAGCGCGCCATGTGGCGCGGGTGCACAATTCCTCGTATCCGATAGGCGCCAGCAGCAGCACTGCCTTGTGCCCTTGCCGGTCAATACAGCTTGAGTGATAGAAGCCGCCGAACGTGTCGAACGTGACCGGTGAGCCATATCGAAAATTCATGATTTGGAAACCATCATCGTTGAACCGGTCCGTCACATCCAGAAAAGCGGGCAATATCTGACAAGTCATGGCCCCGTTGGAGCTTGATTTCGTAGCTGACGGTCGATGAACGTGTCATGCGATATCGCATTCCATCATTAATTACGTGTTCGGCTCGATTCGTATCCGGATATTTAACCGCTCGCTAACATCGATCTTGCAACCCATTGGGCTTTACACCGGAACGACCCATTGCATTCGATGCTGTTTACGACTCACGCGTTATTTATCTGATATCACCCGACAAGCTCTGACGACGGCCGGTCGCTTTGAGGCAGCCGTCGATACTTCAATAGCTCTGGAGGAAATCAATGCGTGATCGTGTACGCGCCATCGTCGGATCGATGAACCTCGTCCCTGTTCCGATCGATGGTTTGTCCGACCAGGACAATCTGTTCGATACGGGCATGACGTCATTCGGTTCGGTTCAGCTGATGCTGGCGATCGAGGAAGAATTCGATATCGAGTTTCCCAATAGTCTTCTCACTCGCAAGACATTTGCGACGCTTGGTGGGTTGATTGCTGCAGTTGAACAGCTCGCCACTCAGAAGGTCTGAGGCCATGATCCCAAACGCGGTGAAGCAAGGCGTTGACCTGCCGCAAGCCGCCTCCTGGCGTGACGTGATGCAGCGGATCGCCAGCGAAGTTGCTTCGCCAAATGCGGAGCTTGCAGACCGAACCGCGACGTTTCCTGCACAGACATTTGACGCTCTTCGCCGTAACGGTATGCTGGGCTTGATGGTGCCCAAGGATCTTGGCGGCCAGGAGCTCGAATTGCGCAAGATCGCCGATCTTTGCGCCATTCTCGCAGGTGCCTGCGGCGCCAGCGGCATGATTTACGCCATGCATCAGATCAAGCTTTCAAGCCTGGTCGCCCATGGGATGGACACCGACTATCACCGTGCGCTGATGCGCGATGTGGCAACAAAGCAGCTGCTCATTGCGTCATCGACCACGGAAGCCGGCATTGGCGGCGATATGCGTGTCTCCAATTGCGCGATCGAGGTCACGGGCGACCGGGTTTCCCTGACCAAACAGGCGAGTGTGCTGTCTTACGCCGCGGAAGCCGACATCATCATGGCGACTGCGCGCCGCAGCCCGACGTCGGCCGGGTCCGACCAGGTCCTGATCGCGCTGCGGCGCCACGATTATCAACTCGAACGCACTGCCGAGTGGAATACGCTGGGCATGCGCGGCACCTGCTCCGAAGGTTTCCTGCTGACGGCAACAGCTGGCGCCGACCAGATCTTCCCGAAGCCGTTTCACGAGATCGCCGTGCAATCCATGCTGGCCACCGCGCATGTGCTGTGGGCCAGCGTCTGGTTCGGGATCGCGAGTAATGCTCTGTCGCGCGCGCATGCCTCGGTTCGGGCAACGGCGCGGCGCATGCCACCCGATTTCGCGGGGCCGCTGCCAGGCGCAGCGCGACTGGCCGAGGCGACCGCGAAATTGCAGGTATTCAAAGCCACGCTCGTCGCTCATATCGAACGCTTCGAGACGGCGAAGCGCGACGACGACGATCTGAACTCGAATAATTTCACCGTCGAAATGAACAATCTCAAGGTCATGGCTTCGAATATGGCCGTCGATGTTGTCCGTGAAGCGCTGATGGTGACCGGCATCGCCGGCTATCGCAATGACGGCCCATTCTCGATCGGCCGCCATCTCAGGGATGTGCTTTCGGCGCCCTTGATGGTGGCAAACGACCGTATCCTCGCCAACACCGCCGGCCTGGTGGTCGCGAGCCGATTTGACTCAGGTCTGGAGTGACATGATGAACGCGCCTGCCAAAGCCGTGCAAAGTCCCGAAGCGTTTCTCGACGCTCTGTTCGATGAATCGATCCTGATCAGGACCGGCGTCGATGGCCTCTATGGCCGTGCCGGCGTGTTCGAGGAAGTCATCGATCGCTTCGAAGACGCGGTGACGAAAATGGCTGTCGGCGATCAGGCCACCCGGATTCATTTTCCGCCGGGCATGCCACGCAAGAATCTCGAAAAGGCCGGCTACCTCAAGAGCTTTCCGCAACTAGCCGGCTGCGTCCATTCTTTCACGGGCGACAATGCCGACCACGCCAAGCTCGTCGGCATGATCGAGCGGGGCGAAGACTGGACCGAGATGCAGGATGCGACGGAAGTCGCCTTGACGCCCGCGGCCTGCTACCCGCTCTATCCCACCGTCGCGGCGGCGGGCCCGGTGCCGGAAGGCGGCCGGCTGTTCGATCTCAAATCATATTGCTTCCGCCATGAGCCCTCGAAAGATCCGGGGCGGATGCAGCTGTTCCGGATGCGCGAATTCGTCCGCATCGGCACCGCCGACGACGTGACGTCCTTTCGTGCCGTCTGGCTTGAGCGCGGAGAACAGCTGATCAACGCGCTGGGTCTGCCTTGCGTCATTGATGTCGCCAATGATCCGTTCTTCGGCCGTACCGGACGCATGCTGGCGTCGAACCAGCGCGAGCAGGGGCTGAAATTCGAATTGCTGATCCCGGTCGCCAGCGATGAAAATCCGACGGCGTGCCTGTCGTTCAACTATCACCAGAACCATTTCGGTAGCCTGTGGGGCATGCAGTTCGCTGACGGTGAAGTCGCGCATTCGGCCTGCGTCGGCTTCGGCCTGGAGCGGACGGCGCTGGCGCTGTTTCGCCACCACGGCACAAAGGTCGAGGCATGGCCCGCGGATGTCCGACGCGTGTTGTGGGGCTAGGTCTTGCAGATCGCTTGCGCCATCGATGGACTGGATTCGGCAAACTATGTGCGGCATGCACTGCATGATCCCGCGCGCAACTGGCCCGAGACCAATTGCTATGTCGATCTGCTGATCGAGGTGCTCAGCCAGCGTGGGCATGATCCCCGCGCGGCGCTGGCTTTCACGGTCGCGCAGGATTACGAGGGCGACCAGTTCACCTTCTTCAAGTTTCCGGCTGTCGATCTCGCACGGCTCTATGGCGTCGAAATTCTGGAGCTTGCGATCTTCGATGAGCTCGAAGAGCACGTGCGCATGCAACTGGCGCGCGGCCGCCTGCCCATGATCGAGGTCGATTCCTGGTATCTGCCGGACACCCGCGGCATCACCTATCGGCACAGCCACAGCAAGACGACCATTGGCGTCAATGTGCTGGATTCGGTCAATCGCCGACTCGACTACTTTCACAATGCCGGCTACTTCCGTCTCGAAGGCGATGATTTCGACGCCTTGATGCGGCCCACGCGTGACGCCGGTCTGCCGCTGTTTCCCTATGTGGAATTCATCAAGTTCGGTCCCGCGCCGTCTGTACAGGCGCAGATGAAGATATCTCGCACGCTATTGGCGGAGCATCTGCGCCGTCGTCCGCCGCAAAATCCATTTGCGGCCTGGGGCGAGATGATCGGTGCCGACATCGCCCAACTGATGCGACGGCCTCCCGAGTGGTTTCACACCTACGCTTTCAGCACATTGCGTCAGGCCGGTGCGAATTTCGAACTGCTGGCGTCCTATTTGGCCTGGTTGCAGGAGCTGCCTGACCCGGCGCTGGAGCGCGCAAGGCTCGCCGCAGAGGCTATCGCCGGCGGCACCAAGATGATGCAGTTTCAGTTCGCCCGTGCTTCGGCCCGCGGCAAAATTCCCGACGTGGCGGATGCCATCAGCCAGCTCGCGACCGACTATGACATCGCTTTCGATAGTCTCATGAACAGTTTCGTTGCTCGCGGGGCCGCGGCACGATCTTCCCTGTGACCTGATCCGGGTGTTGCCATGACCGACATCCTCGCCATGACGGGACGTAAGGTGCAGTCGCTCGACAGCGGCTGGGAACTGGCGCTGTCACTCCCTCAGGCGTGGCAAGAGCCTGGCGCGTTGCGTGAGGCCATATGGTTGCCCGCCATCGTCCCTGGGACAGCCGCCGGCGCGCTGCGCGCCCTCGGTCAATGGAGCTTCGACGAGCCACAGCCGCTGCACGCCAAGGACGTCTGGTACCGGATCCAGATCAGCGGACACGGCCCGCGCAAGCTGCGGTTTGAGGGGCTCGCGACATTCGCTGAGGTCTTCTTCGACGACAGGCCCATCCTGACCAGTAACTCGATGTTCGAGCCGTACGAGGCTGATATCATTCTCGGCGGTGAGCATTGGGTGCATATCGCCTTCAGGAGCCTCGGCCGCGTGCTGGCTGGAACGAAAGGCCCGCGGGCACGGTGGAAGATCATGATGATCGAGGAGCCGCGGCTGCGATTCCTGCGCACCACGCTGATCGGCCATATGCCCGGCTGGTGTCCACCGGTAGACGTCGTTGGCCCGTATCGCGAGGTCTTGCTGATCGAGGAGGGGCCGATCGTGGCCCGCAATGTCGATCTGCGCGCCCAGCTGGAACAAGCCGATGGCGTGCTGTCTATCTCGCTGGAGTTGGAAGGTGTACCGGCCGAAGCGCTTCCGGTTCTCCGATGTGCCGGCGCGAGCGCTCAGCTCACCCGGTCCGATCGGACAACGACCTGGCAAGGGGTGCTGCGCATTCCTGATGTCGCGCCATGGTGGCCACACACCCATGGCACGCCGACGTTACATGTGGTCGACATCCAGATCGGCGAGGTCCATGTCGATCTCGGGAAGACGGGCTTTCGCAAGATCGGATTCGAGCGGGGACCGGATGGCCACGGATTTACGATCCTTGTGAACGACGTGAGGATCTTCTGCCGCGGCGCGTGCTGGACCCCGATCGATATCGTCGATCTGCAGGCGTCTGATGCCGACTACATCCGAGACCTCAGCCTGGTGCAAAGCGCGGGCCTGAACATGCTGCGCCTGAGCGGCACGATGCTGTACGAGACGCCCGAATTCCACCGCGCTTGCGATGAGATGGGCATTCTCGTCTGGCAGGACGCGATGATGGCCAATTTTGACTATCCATCGGATGCCGCATTCGCAGACATCATCCGCAGCGAGATCACGACGCTCCTGCGCCGATTGAGCGCGTCGCCGTCTCTCACCGTTATGTGCGGCGGAAGCGAAGTTGGACAGCAGGCAGCGATGATGGGGTTGCCGCGCCAGATGCGCGGCACACCGCTCGCCGAGACGGTGATCCCCGAGATTCTTGTGCAATGGTCGGACGCCGTCTATGCGCCGGGTTCGCCGTCGGGGGGAGCGCTTCCGTTCGTGTCCGAAGCGGGGCCATCGCACTACTACGGCGTCGGTGCCTACATGCGGCCGCTCGCCGACGCACGCCGAGCCAATGTCCGCTTTGCTTCTGAATGCCTGGCTTTTGCCAACTTGCCGGACGATCGCCAATTTGCATCCTGTCAACTTGATCCGAGCGCTGATCCGGTCCGTTGGCTGAGGCGTGTGCCCCGCGATGGCGGCTCGTCCTGGGATTTCGAGGACATCCGCGAATATTATCTAACTTCGCTTTGGAATGAAGACGGCCGCAGCCTGCGCCACAGCGATTCCATGCGCTGGCGCCAATTGTCGCGAGCAGTCGTCGCCGAGGTGATCGAACGCACCATTGATGAATGGCGCCGTCCCGCGTCCGCAACAGCGGGCGCATTGCTATGGCTGTGGCGCGACCTGTGGCCTGGTGCAGGCTGGGGTCTTGTGGATTCGGACGGACGCCCCAAGTCGGCCGTCTACGCGCTTCGGCGGGCTTCCTTGCCACTGCGGCTGTCCATCACCGACGAGGGCACCAATGGGCTTTACCTGCATCTCGTCAACGACACGCCACACGCCGTCACCGGCAGGCTCACTTTGCGCTGCCTGAAAGACGGTGCGATACCGGTGATCGAAGCGGCCCGTGACGTGACGGTTGCGGCCCATGCAGGGCTCTCCATCGGGGCGTTCGACCTGTTTGATCGCTTCTTCGACGCAGGTCACTGTTATCGGTTTGGACCGGCCGCGCATGATGTGGTTCATGCGACGTTCGAGATGCCAATCGCGGGCCAGCATGTCGAGGCTTTCCACTTCATTGGGATCCCCGCGGTGGAATCCGATCATGCCATCAACGCAGTGCTTGGCGAAGATCGAAACGGTTTCTTCCTGGAACTGCAGACGGACACGACAACACGATTCGTCGAGATCGTGGACGACAGTTTCGTGCCCGACGACAATTACTTTCATCTCGCACCCGGGCGCAAAAAAGTCGTTTGCTTCACACCGCCGCACCGAGCGGGCAAACACCTGCGCCCTGCAGGGCGGGTCTCGGTGCTGGGCGGAAGCGGCGAAGCCAACTACTGAAGGGACGATCAAGGTGGGGGAGACACGCCGCGCCAGCTCGCATCGCCTTGGTTTGCTTTGGAGAGGCGACCATCCCACGCTGGCGATCAGGCTGCTGTTTTGACCGGTGATCGTTCGAGCCCTTACGACCTTGCACGCATCTGGCGTCCGGGGCCGCTGACGACGTAAGCTGGTGCTCGGCTAGATGCAGGCCTAATCCGGCAATGACGGCTGCGCCAGATATGCCAGCAGCTTCATCTCGCGGCGTCCGCGGGTGACAGTGTCGAGGACGAGGCCCGACGAAAATGAGAGTACGCCGACGATCATCAGGCCGGTCGAGAGCACGGAGGTGGGCAGCCGAGGCACCAACCCTGTTTCCAGATAGGTGACGGCGATGGGAATCGCGAAGCCGATGGAGACGATGCCGAAAAACAGGCCGATCGTGCCGAAGAAGCGCAGGGGCTTTTCCGAACGATAGAGCTTCATGATGGTGCCGAGGATCCGGAAGCCGTCCTTCCACGTGCTGAGCTTGCTGGTGGAGCCCTGCGGTCGCGCGAAATACGGCGTCTCGATTTCAGCGACCGGTAGTGCGAGCTGCAGCGCATGAATGCTCAGTTCGGTCTCGATCTCGAAACCATCGGACAGCACCGGCAAGGATTTGACGAAGCGTCTCGAGAATACGCGATAGCCCGACAGCACATCCTTGAAGTTCTGACCGAACGTCATTGACAGAAAGCCGGTGAGCAGTGAGTTGCCGGTACGGTGGCCAAGGCGATAGGCGGCAACTTGCCGCTCGATGCGGCGGCCCACGACCATGTCGAGACGACCTTTTAACAGCGCTTCGATCATGGCCGGCGCGGACGTCGCGTCGTAGGTCGCATCGCCATCTACGAGAACATAGATATCGGCATCGACGTCACCGAACATGCGGCGGACGACATGACCCTTGCCCTGGCGGGGCTCGCTGCGAACAATCGCCCCCGCCTGCGACGCGACTTCCCGCGTTCGATCTGTCGAATTGTTGTCGTAGACATAAATCGTGGCGGCGGGCAGCGCCTTGCGGAAATCGTTCACGACTGTTGTGACTGCGACCTCTTCATTGAAGCAGGGGATCAGGATAGCAACGCGAGGCGGGGCGGTCATGGAGCCTTCCTGCGGGTTCGAGGCGCAGCACGATCTCCGATCGACTGCGCCTGGACGAAAATGTGCTCCTGATCAATGCAGCAACTGGCGTTAATTTTCATAGTACTCGATAGCTCGCGCCTTAGACCACCTTGCCGCGGCGCAATTCAGCAATCTCCTCGGCGCCGAAACCGAACTCGGCGAGTAGCTCCTCGGTCTGTTCGCCGACTTCCGGGGGACGCGCTGCCATCTGGCTCGGCGTGCGCGACAGCGTGAAGGGTTGGCCGACCAGCGTGATCTTGCGGTTCTGGTCGTTGGGTACGTCCTGGGCAAGGCCGAGATGCTTGACTTGGGCGTCGGCGAACATCTGGTCGACGGAGTAGATCGGGCCACATGGCACGCCGGCGGCATTGAGATCGTTGACCCATTCCTCGGTGGTGCGCTTTTCGGTACAGGCGCCGATCGCTGCATTGAGCGCGTCACGGTTCTTGGACCGGGCAGGGCCGGTGGCGTAATCGGGATTGGTGATCAGTTCGGCGGCGCCGATGGCCTGGGCGCAGCGCTCCCAGATCTTGCCGCCGGTGGTGGCGATATTGATGTAGCCGTCGGAGGTCTTGAACACGCCGGTGGGGATGCTGGTCGGGTGATTGTTACCGGCCTGTTTGGGGACGTCCTGTTCCATCAGCCAGCGCGCGGCCTGGAAATCCAGCATGAAGATCTGCGCCTGCAGCAGCGAGGTCTGGACCCACTGGCCCTGGCCGGAGACATCGCGCTCCAGCAGCGCAGTAAGCACGCCCAAGGCGCAGAACAGCCCGGCGGTGAGATCGGCCACGGGAATGCCGACCCGCATCGGGCCTTCGCCCGGGGCCCCTGTGACCGACATCAAGCCGCCCATGCCCTGTGCAATCTGATCAAAGCCCGGCCGCTTGTGATAGGGGCCGTCCTGGCCGAAGCCGGAGATGCTGCCATAGACGATGCCGGGATTGATCGCCTTCAGGCTCTCGTAATCGATGCCGAGCCGGGCTTTTACGTCCGGGCGAAAATTCTCCACCACCACGTCGGCCTTCTCGACCAGCCGCTTGAAAACGGCCAGGCCGCGGGGGTCCTTGAGGTTCAGCGTCATGGCCCGCTTGTTGCGGTGCAAATTCTGGAAGTCGGAACCTTGGCGCGGGCCGCCGGGTTGTTCCCCCGCGGCATCGTCCGACAGCGCATCGATCTTGATGACATTGGCACCCCAATCGGCGAACTGCCGGACCGCCGTCGGGCCGGAGCGGATCCGAGTCAGGTCGAGCACGGTAAAGCGGGAGAGGGCCTGCGAGGCGCGCGGGAAGGGCATTCAGAGGGCTCCGGAATGACGCAAGGTTGGGCCGAGACATTACCTTTCGCGCAAACCGGCAGCGTTGTCATGCCCTCCTGTGGGCTGGCGAGGAGTGCATCCCCGCCAGCTTGTGCAGAAATCCATGTAATCCGGACGTCACAAAACGGGTGACGAGACTGATGGCGGGGCGCGCCGAATTATTCAGCGGAACGGACCGCGACACCCCGCCCGAGCTTCCGCTGCCTGGCTAAGGTTGCTGGCGCCAGTAATTCAGCACCGACTCCAGCATCGTGTTCCAGCTTCGTGTTGGTGCCCATCCGAGCCAGTCGCGGGCGCGCCCCGCATTGCCTAGCACGACCGGCGTATCATTGGGGCGCAGCAGCGCGGGGTCGATTGCTACATCGATCTTCACGCGCGATAGCGACACCAGGATGTCGAGTGCTTCCTGAATAGCGCGGGCATCGCCCGATGCAAGATTGATGGCGGCGCCATTCGGCAGGTCGTCAAACCGCAGCAGAGCCTCGGCGTAGGCGTCGACCACGTCTTGTACGTCGAGAAAGTCGCGGCGGCTTCGGAGGTCACCGACGCGGATTGCCGGCTCTTGTTCGCCACGTTCTATTTTGGCGATCTGAGCTGCGAAGGCAGGAATGACAAACTGGGTATTTTGGCCGGGGCCTGTATGATTGAACGGGCGCAGCCGCAGAACACGCAGGCCATTCAGCGCCATCTGGCCTAGCATGATATCGGCCGCCGCCTTCGCCGCTCCGTAGGGATTCATGGGCTGCAGCAGGGCACTTTCATCCAGCGCCGCATTGCTTTTGAAGCTGGCGCCATAGACTTCGGCGCTGCTGCAATAGAGCAGCCGGCATTCCGGCGCGAACTCGGAGATGGCCAGCGCGATGTTCTGCGTGCCGGAGAAATTCACGTTCCAGGCGAGCCGGACATTGCGGTTGGCTGCGGTGACGGCCGCGATGGCGGCGAGATGCACAACATGCGTCGGCCGCTCCCTTTGAATGACGCGATCCACTTCATCCGCATCGGTGATGTCGAGGTGAATGCTCTTGCAGTTCGGCAGATTGGCGTTGCCGCCGGCGTGTCTGTCCGCCAGGAGAAGTTGGCCATCGGCCGGCAATACGGTTTTCAGTCTCCGGACGAGGTGGTCACCGACGAATCCGCTGGCCCCCGTGATGAGAACCTGCATCGGCCCATTCAGGTTCATCCGGCTAACCGATCTGCTGCTTGATCCGCTTCAGATCGGCTTCTACCATCTCGCGGATCATTTCCTCCAGCGAGATGTCCGCCTTCCAGCCGAACTTGGCGTGGGCTTTCGCCGGATTGCCAAGCAGCAGATCGACTTCCGCCGGCCGGAACAGCGCGGGATCGATCACGAGATGGTCGTTGATGTTCAGGCCGACATGGTCGAAGGCGATGCGGCACATGTCGCGTACGGTGGTGGTACGTCCGGTGGCGATGACATAGTCATCGGAGACGTCCTGCTGCAACATCAGCCACATCGCGCGGACGAAGTCTTTCGAATGCCCCCAGTCGCGCTTAGCATCGATATTGCCGAGCCGCAGTTCTTTCTGCTGGCCGAGCTTGATGCGCGCAACGCCGTCGGTAACCTTGCGGGTGACGAACTCGATACCGCGTACCGGGGATTCATGATTGAACAGAATGCCATTGCTGGCATGCAGCCCGAAACTCTCGCGATAGTTGACGGTCATGTAATGCGCGAAAACCTTGGCGACGGCGTAGGGAGAGCGGGGATAGAACGGCGTGGTTTCGTTCTGTACCGGCTCCTGGATCAGGCCGTACATTTCCGAGGAGGAAGCCTGATAGAACCGCGCCTGCGGCGCGTCGAGCCGCACGGCCTCGAGAACGTTGGCGGCGCCGAGGCCGGTGACCTGTCCCGTCAGCAGCGGCTGGCTCCATGACGATTTCACGAAGGATTGGGCACCAAGGTTGTAGACCTCATCGGGCTTGACGCCGCGCATCGTTCGGATCAACGATGACAGATCAAGCAGATTGCCGTCGATGAATTTCACGTCGTTCTGAATCTTGAGCCAGCGTAGCTTGGCGTCGATCACATCGGCGGAACTCGAACGCCTGACTAGGCCATAGACCTCGTAGCCTTTGTCGAGCAGCAGCGCCGCCAGATAGGCGCCGTCCTGTCCTGTAACACCGGTGATGAGAGCGCGCTTCATGATTTAACTTTCAAAATCTGGTCTCCGGAAGAAATCAGCTCATTCGGTTCGGATTATGACCGATGCGCACGTTCTTCGAGCGCGCCGAAGCCCGCCGCCACTGATAATGCCCTGATTGATCTGGCGCGGCCTCTCATGGTAAATGTAAGGTTTGACTTCGAAGGCAGGGCAAAAATATTGACCTACGCCAGCCCTTTGGACCAGAAGGTTCATGCCGTCGCCCGCTGCTGCTGTGCAGGCTCTGCAAATGAGAGCTGCAGCCGCCGGGCTTTCATTCACCACCGGCGTCGTGACACTTAGCGTGTCAACCTTGATGACGTTGGTGCACGCGAGTTCGCGCACCACCGCATGGCTGTCGGCGCTTCCGTATTCCGACTAACGACCTAGTTGACGTGTATTTTCCTGAGTTGCGGGTGGTTGACTGAAACGAAGGGTCCACCCTCCCGAAAAATATGCCAACATTAAGAACGCTATCCCAGCAAGTGCCAAGGCCATCAAGCGCCAAATTTCATATCTGTTTTGCATTGTGCTCTTTCCCGACTAGCCACCTAATTTCAAGGAGGCTACGCTTACGCATTCAAAAAACCGATAAGCAATCATTGCCCATTCGCCCTTAGCAATTGACCTGCCTTTTCAGAGCGCCGCAAATCTCGTCAGTGCCACATCCAAACTCGTCTGTAATTCATCGATCTGTTCGCCGACTTCTGCGGCCAACGACATTTGTATGGCGCCGAAGCTACGGCTGTGCCCGTTGCGCTGTCGGAATGCCGACGAATGCTGATATGCCAATGATACTTGGCGCTTATGTCGCTGCGAATCGCCGAGCGAGGTGGCTCTTTTGGCGTCCGTAGGCTTCAGCTAGTGTTACGACTTGCTTCGGGCAGGTCGGGGGAAAACATGATTCAACGTAGTTGCCACATGCGCAGCGCGGGTCAGCTCGTCTTCGCGTTGCTGTTTGTCGATGTCTGCTGCTTGCTTGTCCGGCTCGACAATTCCCGACGATACGGCGCGTCGGCGATCAGCTGGGTTTCGTTCCTCGTCGCCGAGCGGCTGTACTTCCGAAATCACAGGTCGGTTGACCTGACGGTCGATCCGTCCGCACGGGCATCCGTGACGTCGTTACCGACTGGGAGCGTCGCGCGCTGATTCGGTTGCCGACATTGACGCTCCCGCGCAATGCGTCCCGAGCTGTCAGCCAAAACGAGGGCGGAAGGGACGGGGATTCCACCCGAAGTCGTTCCTGGCCGGCGCCGGGTCGAACACCATGTCGTTCGACATCCGCGTTCCCATGGCGGTGTTGGCGTTGGGAAGCCATCGATTGAGCACGAAGAAGGCCGTTCTCCAGATCGCCGGTTCGATCGATATGATGCGGCGCGGACGCCGCGTGCCGTCGAAAACGCGCCCGACCATTTCGCGGTAGGAAATGGTATCGCCCCCGGGAATGGCGTAGATGCGATTGGCGGCCGCTGCGCTCGCCGCGGCGTCGACCGCGCCGATCGCCACATCTTCCACATGGACCGGCTGACGCAGGCCCTTGCCAGATCCGGCCAGCGGAATGAAACCCAATCTCTCGATCAGCCGGGCGATGCGCGTGATGTTGCCGTCGCGTCCTTCGGCGTAGATCACCGTCGGCCGCAGGATCGTCCATTCGATGCCGGACTGCTCGCAGAGTTCGGCGAGGCGTCGTTCGCTCTCGGCGTAGCGTTGCAGCAGCTCGCGCTCGGCCGGTATTTCCGAGTCGATCTTGGTGACGATGCTGGTAGAGGTGATGACGACGACGCGCTTCAGCGCGGGATTGATCAGCCGCGGCAGCGCCTGCACCAGCTGTTCGGCCAGCGCGGTGCAGTACAAGGTCTCGAACGGCGGAATGTCGATTGCGGCCGCATCAAGCAAATTGCCCACGAACCATTCGACGGCTTCCGAATTCGGCCGCGGCGATCGCGACAGCGCGAACGGCGTCTCGCTGCGCGCGATCAAATGCTGCAGGATGTAACCGCCGACCAGGCCGGAAGCACCAATGACCAGACTTTTCGCCATCAACCGGTTGCCTGACATCGATCTTGAAACGAGTGCGGAGGACGCGCCTACTTCGAGCGCATCCAGAACGCCGTGGGCTCCGATGACGTCCACTTGGCCTTCATCAGCTTGAACTCGGGGAAGGTGTCGAGCGTGACGTCGGGATGGTTGATCAGCATGTAATTGCCGGCCCACACCACTTCGAAGCGCGAGCTGTGCGCCAGAAACGCTTGCAGCAGATACTGTTCGTTCCAGTAGGTCTGGGTGTCGTAGTACACTTTCGGATAGGGCAGCGGCAGGCTGACGTCGTGGACATGCACGAGCACGCCCGGCTTCAGGCGCGGCAGGATTTCGAGGAATTCGTACTGGACGTCGCTACCGGAGCGCAGCGCATGCGTGGAATCGATGAACAGGATGTCACCGGCTTCGAGCGACGTGAACACGTCGAGCGGCACGTCCTGCACTTTCTTGGGAACGACTTCGTCGAGGCCGGCGAGACCGTCCTTGAAGACTTCCCAGGGGTAGGGGTCGATCGCGGTGATCACCGGCGCGACGCCGAATTCTTCCTTGTTCAGCTTGCCCGCATGGCAGGCCAGAATCGTGGAATAGCCGGTGCCGATTTCCACGATGCGCTTCGGCTTGGTTTCGCGGATCAACGAGTAATACACATGCGCGTCGACCGCCATGTAGCTGCCGTTGAGCAGGTAGAACTCAGTCCGTTCCTTGGCGTCGGTGACGGAAAACTGTTGGCGGAATTCGGCGAGGTGGCGGGGCAGCACGTCCTTCATCAACGAAAGCTGCGAGGCGTTATTCATCTCCACGCCGACCATCTCGCTGGGCGTGGTCCAGAACTCGTCGAGCTGGTCGCCGTCATCCGGAATCGGGAGATAGAAGTGCTTCGGCAGCAGATGCAGGCCGTGCGGATAGAAAATGCCGTGCGCCGGATTGCCGGGCATCGCAGCGAGCTTCGGTGCGATCAGGCGCGCGAGTTCGAGCACGGCAGCGTCGGTGCTCATCTCGGTCTGGCCATCGCCAGCGGAAAGCAGTTTTGCAATGCTCTGCAGGGTCTGGCCGTCGCCCAGTTTGGCAACGGGGGACGCGGCTAGCTGCTGCGGCGCCTGACGCTCTTCGATCAGGATGCGCTGGATGGCCGGGCCGGCCACCCGACGGGCCAGCTTGATCGCGCGACGCAGGATCACGTTCTGGGCGCGGCGGACGAAAGCAGAACTCTTGCTGGTATTGCTTGCCATCGCGCGCTGCCTTCATCGAAAATTGGTTGTGAGAGACATGAAACAGAAATTGGAAGTCGCCAAAGAGACCTTTTCGTTGATCTCCGGCGATCAGGCTCCCGTTGCGGCCGAGTGGCTCGGAGACCGTGCTAGCGAAGGCGCGCGGTCCGATCCGGATCGTCCGTGGCGGGATCCTGTGGTGGCTGTTCCATTGCAAGGTCACAGCCGGTTGTCAAAACGTTTTTGCCCGGCCGAGCATACACGTCTGGTTACATTTACGAAATTGCATGTCAATCAAAGCGCCGCCTTGCGGGCCCCGCGATCGGATCAATCAGGCTGCAACCTTCCGGGCGACGGACGGCAGGCGATAGGGGCCGGCCTTATCAAACACTTCGCGCATCCACAGTTCCAGCACCATCAGCAGCCAGGTCCCGTTCCAGGCCCGATGCCCGTCGAGAAACTCGAGCTTGATGCCCGCGACGATCGCGGGATCGAACAGGCCGCGGCGGCGCACGGCGTCGTCCGACAACGTGTCCTCGAGGATGTCGCGCAGCGGTCCCTTCATCCAGTCGCCGAATGGCAGGCTGAAGCCGCGCTTGCCACGCCGTGAAAAGAAGTCAGCCGGCAGAAACTCGCGCGCCACATCGATCAGTACGCGCTTGACGCCGCTCTCGTCGTAGCTGGCGCCGAGCGCCATCGGCGTATGGCCGGGCGCGACCTTGGCGTCGCGTGGCAGAGAGAACGCGATGTCCGCGATATTGACGTCGAGGAACGGGACGCGGACTTCCAGCGAGTTGGTCATCGAGGTGGCGTCGATGTCGCGCAGCAGCTGGTTGCGAGTATAGCCGTTCAGGCACAGCGCACCGACGCGGTCCAGCACATCCGCCTGGGGTAGCTGGTCGAGCGGCAGCAGATCTGACGCCATCGAGCGGGGCGTGGTCAGCGACAGCAGACCGGCGGCGGCCGCAGGGCCGAAGCAATGATACAGGCGGCCGTAGTTTTCGAGAAACTCCGTCGTGTATCCCCCGTCGGGAACGGCGGGCGCCGTGGCGCCGAACATCGACTTCAGGCGTTCCAGGATGCCAGGATCGGGGCGGCGCACGTGCGCATCGAATTCGGGGATCATGCCGGCGAACCAGGGATAGCCTGCAAACAATTCGTCGCCGCCGGTGCCAGACAATGCGACTTTCACGGTCTGCGCGGTAGCGTGAGACACGAAGTAGCTGTTCATGCCGTCCACCGAGGGCTGGTCGAGCCCGGCGACAAAGCGCAAGAGATGATCGCTCACCTCGTTCTCGCCGACCACGATGCGCTGGTGCTTCGTCTTGAGGAGCGTCGCGATCTCGGCCGCGTCTTCGGTTTCGTCGTCGGCATTGGCGCCGGTCTCGAACCCGACCGAACAGGTCTCGATTTGCGAGCCGCTGTGCCGCGCCATCAGCGCCACGATCAGCGAGGAATCGACGCCGCCGCTGAGGAACGCGCCGACCTTGACATCGGCGACCATCTGCATTTCCACGGAACGCACCACGGCGTCGCGCACGCGCCGCTGGATCACCGGGTAGGGGCTCTTTCGCAGCCCGGCGACGCGGTCGGTGGCGAACGACCAGTAGGGCGCGAGATGATGCCCGGTTTCATCGACCACCAGCTTGTAGGCAGATGGCAACTGGCGGACGCCCACGATCAGCGTGTGAGGCTGCGACACCGAGCCGAAGGTGAGCAAAGTGCGCAGCGCCTCACGATCGATGTGGCGCGCCACGTGGCCGCTGGCCAGAATGGCCTTTAACTCGGAGGCAAAGACGAGGCCGCGGTCGGTTTCGGCATAGAGCAGCGGCTTGATGCCGAACTGGTCACGCGCCAGCAACAGCCGTTCGCGGCCGGGTCCTCGGCGGCTGTCATAGATCGCGAACGAAAAGATGCCGCGCAGGCGGGACAGAAAGGCGTCACCCTCGCGCTCGTACAAAGCGAGCAGGACTTCGGTGTCCGAGGTCGAGCGAAACGGCCAGCCCGCCGCGACCAGCGTCCGCCGCTCTTCGAGATAGTTGTAGATCTCGCCGTTGAACACGATGGCGATCGTGCCGGTGGCATTGGACATCGGCTGGTGGCCGTTCGCCGACAAGTCGATGATCGACAGCCGGGCGTGGCCGAGGCTCACGCGGTCGTCGAGATAGGTGCCCTCGTCATCCGGCCCGCGATGGCCGATCGACGCGACCATGGCGTCGATCGCCGCGCGATCCCTGCTGCCAAAAATTCCGACTAGTCCGCACATCTATGACACCGCATTTCGTGAGCCGCGCCGACAATTCGCCTGAGCGGCCCGGCCGATCAGCACCGCTCGACCGTGAACGATACGCCGTGGAAACCGAAATCGACGAATTCGCAAAGCGAGATTTGCGGATTGCGCTCCAGCCATTCGCGGCAGGCGCGCTGCTCGCCGCGGTCGGGCAGGTTGCGGAAGCAGCGCCAGTCGTCGAACAGCAGCACGCTGCCGACGCTCAGGCGCTCGGTCAGGAAATCGAGAACCGGAATCGTCGAATCGTGCAGGTCGCAATCGATCCACGCCGCGGCGACCTTGCCGAGTCCCGCGATCTCTGGCTTGCCCTTGACCAGTGACTTGTCGAACCAGCCAGGCACCGTCGTGATGCGCGAGACGTCGCCGCCGGAGGTCGCGACGTTGTTCAGGAAATCCTCCTGGCTGCAGGCGAATTCGCCGGCCCGGAAACCGCTGGTATAGCCCTGCACGGCATCCTGCCCGAGCGCGGCGGAAAGTCCCTCGAACGAGTCGAGCGCTATGAACCTCATCTCCGGAAACAGGCCCTGCATGGTGCGCATGGCGTAGGAGAACGTCACGCCCTTGGAGACGCCGAACTCGTAATAGTCGTCGCCCGGAAGCTCCGCGCCGACCAGATAGTCTGCGAGCTTGTCGATGCAATTGTAACGCTCGCGATAATAGGTGGCAAAGCGGTACTCCAGCTCCGTGCTGTGCGCCCGCAGCACGGAGACTTCGTTGCGCAACTGTTCGATCTGCTGCTTCAACTCATTCGCAGCGATCTGCTCATTGCGATTGCTCGACGACTCGGGAGCCGGCGCGGCGCCGGGGCCGGAAAACCATCGCCTGGGATTCATGACTTGCTCGCTCTCTTGCGTAAATGTCTCACGTGGCGCTGTCGGACGGAAGCAGCAGGCTGTCGAGATCCACGATGCCGGCAAAGATCTTCACGCCGGTGACGTCGAAGAACAGGGCGTTCGTCAGGCTCGTCGAGTCCGCGATTGCCGACTCGTCGCCGGGTCCGTCGCCTTCGCTGGTCGCGATCGTCAGATAATAGCTGCCGCCACCGAGATCGCACTTGAAGTCGAACACCGCTTCGGCACGCTGGCCCGCGTCCAGGTCGAGGCCGCGACCAAGCTCTGCGGCAGAGGTGCCGTAGATCTCGGTGCCCAACTGAGTGCGTATCTTGTAGCCGAGGCTCGCGTTCTTCATCGGCCCCGTCGCGCTGCCGCGAATGGTAATGCGATAGGTCTCGCCGGAATTGAGCGAGCGCACCGGCCGGCCCTGCAGATCGGAGAACTGTACGCTATCGACAACGAAGCCTTTCAACTGCACCGGTTCGGCTAACGCCTGGGCGACCGGCACAGCCGCTGCCGTCGGCGCGGTGACAGCTGCGGCGGCCTCCATCTCCTTGTGCAGAAGATCTTCATAGGCCTGGCCGACGACGCGAGGCTCGCCGATCATCGCGACGCTGCCGTTCTCGATCAGGATCGCGCGGTCGCACAGTTCATAGATTTGCGCGAGGCTGTGTGTCACTAGCAGCACGGTGGCGCCGCTGCGGGCAATGCGCCGCATCCGCGCGTAACTCTTGACGTTGAACACCATGTCGCCGGTGGCCAGCGCTTCGTCGACGATCAGGATGTCCGGATCGATGCTTGCTGCTACGGAAAAGGCGAGGCGGGCGATCATGCCGCTCGAATAGGTCTTGCAGGGCTGGTCGATGAAGTCGCGCAGCCCGGAGAAGTCGATGATGTCCTGGGTCTTTGCCGCGACCTCGTCATGCGTCAGCCCCTGAACGAGGCCGCCGATCAGAATGTTCTCGCGACCGGAGAGATCCAGATTGAAGCCGGTGCCCAGAGCCATGATGGCGGACACCTTGCCGTTGACCTCGATGGTCCCTGAATTGGCATCGAGCGTTCCGGCGATGATGCGCAGCAGCGTGGTCTTTCCCGCGCCGTTGCGTCCGATCACACCGATCACCTCGCCGCGTTTGACATCGATCGAGACGTCCCGCAGCGCCCAGAATTCGCGGTGGCGGCTCTTTCGGGTGAAAAGCTCCCAGAGAATATCGACCGGCCGCAAGTAGACTTTGTAGACCTTCGACAGGTTGCGAATGGAGATGGCGATTGCGCTCACAGGTAGCTTCCGAAAAAATGCCGCGTTGAATAAAATACCCGCGCGCCGACAAGGAATATGGTGACAGACAGCAGCCCGGAAATGACCCATGCCCACGGGTGGATGAACGCGCCGTAGAATAGCGCATCCTGAAACGCGAGAATGATCGGCGTGAACGGGTTCAGCATGATCAGCACGCGCAGCTTCGAGGGAATGGCGTCAATCGTGTAGATAATCGGCGACACGTAGATCCCGACGAAGGTGAAGATCTGCACGAAGTCCTTCAAGTCGCGCACGAAGACGCCCAGGGCTGACAGCAGCAAGGCGATGCCGACGCAGGTGATGGCCAGTTCGGCGAGCAGCAGCGGAAGCATGATGTAGGTCCACGGCAGCGGACCGACAAAGGCGATGGTGTAGCAGGCAAGCATGACCAGGCCGACCAGCAGGATCACGAAGGCCGGCGGGATCGATTTGATCGGCAGCACATCGAGCGGAAACGCCACCTGCTTCACCAGATGCGCCTGCGCCGTGATCATGGTCGCGCCGCGCGACATGACATCCTGCAGCACCAGCCACGGCAGAAGGCCGGCCAGAAGGTAGGTCGTGAAGCCGACGCCCTCTGGAACGTTGGGGCCGCTGATTTTCAGCTTTAGTACTTCGCCGAACAGGAACAGGAACACCAGGACCGTCAGCGCCGGATGGAACAACGCCCAGGCGGCGCCAAAAAACTGACCGGCATAGCGGTCGAGCATTTCGCGCTTGGACAGTTCGAGCGCCAGCCGGCGATGCCGTGACATGCTTCGCGCCAATGTGACACCGGACGACCACCAGGATGTAAAAGCAAGCCGTTGAAATATCAAATCGAACTCCCAGCCCGCGACGCGGGGCCAATCACTTCTCAGATTCAGATGTTCCAGCGGTGCGGGTCCGGTTCGAATTTTCGAGCCGTTCAAGAATTCGCATCTGCTCGTGCTGCTGGTTTATCACCATCGCGTTGATGGCCAGCAACTCTAGGGTGGAGCTTTCGATCTTGGACGAAAGGTCCTTTACCGACCGCTCCAGCTGACGCTCCAACCGGCGTACCAGCTCATCGGACTGCTGGCGACGTGTCAACGTATCGACAATACGACGCGACCAGCGCAGCGACCTTGCAAAATATCGTCCGGCTATCTCTTTAACTCGCACAGGTGTCTCCGATTATCTCGCTGCGCGAGCGGTTACCAGGACCGTGTGTCCACCCACCCCGTGAATGTAACGCGTTCCACTGCGTTCCAAAACCTTGCTGAACCAGTCCATTCCCCCATCGGGGAGATCGGCCACCCGGGCGGCCGCTCGCCCCAATTGGGCTGGCCAGCCGTTGGCTTTCCATACGACCGGAAGGTAGCCGCCATAGAGGTAATCAGGTAGCGGCTCGTGCTCGATCGCGTCGAGTTCCAGGCCGACGCGGGGGAGGGCAGCGCGGAAAACGCCATCGCTCCATTTGGTGACGTGGTGTGGCGGCTGCTCCGTCAGGGCATCCGGATAGGCCGCGACCAGGCCCGCGGCGTCGGGTGTCGAGATGATCGCCAGCCCGTTTTCGGTCAGCATCGACTGGATCGCCTGCAGCAGGCGAAGGGGGTTCTTGATGTGCTCAAGGACCTGGTGGCAAACCACGACGTCGGCTTTCGGCAAGTCGACAATGGCAAAATCGTCCTTCACCCAGTCGAGGATTTCGAGCCGGTGGCCGCGCGACCGCGCGGCGTCGGCCGCGGAAGCATTGATCTCGATTCCCATCGCCTTTACCGACGGCATCGCATTGCGCAAGTGATCGAGGAAAAAACCGGATCCACAGCCGACATCGATCACGCTGCGAGCGCCGTGGTTCCGGATCAGTTCGATCGAACGCTCGAACTCCCATTTGCTGCCGGTGTAATAATCGACCTTGCCAATGGCCGCATAGAAGTCGGCGTTGCCGACAACGATCGGGCGGTATTGTCCAAATCCGCAAGACGGACAGGCGAAAAGCCGGATCGAGCCAATCCGCTCGGCAGTGTAGCTGGTGAGGGTTTCGGTGCTGAAAACGACGCCGTGATCCGACCAGCGCTTGATCAAATCGCCGATATCGACGACCTGATCGGTCGAAACTAGGTCGACTTGCCCGCACATGCCGCACAGAACCTTTTCAGTACTGGCGTTTTTTGGCGGGACCAGGGCCAAAGGAGCAAAGCGATGACCAGGGGCGCGGTTCATCGACGCGATTTCCGAATAGTAGGCGATGACGTCGGTGCGGATGCGCGAGCGGTCGGCCAGCTTTTCAACGAGCGCAAGATTTCGCTCCGCCGCCGCATCGACGAGGGCGTCATCCTGCATGGCCCGCACGATGGCCTCGGCAATCTCTTCGGGATAGAGATTGCGGGCGAAGAGCACGTTTTGCTCGTCCTTGACGACGGGCGTGATGGTGTCGAGCGGCGAGACAATGGGGAACGCGCCGAGCGCCATCGCTTCCATCATCGAGTTCGGGATACCGTCGGTCAGGGAAGGCGCGAGCATCACCCGCGCATTCGGCAACATCGCCAGCACTTCGTCGCGGTCGAGGCGGTCGTGGATGTTGCAGGCCGCCTTGATGTGGTCAGGCATGCTCTTGTCGAACCAGGTCTTCACGTCGCTCTGGACCAGCCAGAGCATCTCGATGTTGACCGGCGCGATGCGATCCCAGGCCAGGCGAAGCGCCTCGAACACCGGCAGCGCCTTCGATGAGATCGTCTCATAGGTCTTGGGCCAAAGAATGGTCCGCGGCCGCTGCGAGGGCGGCAGTGACCACGTCGCGCGTAGCGCCGCAACGTCCAGTCCGCCCGGACCGGAGACGACGCCCAGTCCGGGGCTATCGATCTTGTGCGGCGCCAGACCGAGCTTGATCGCATCTTGATAATTGATGGAATTGTCGGCGATCAGGTGGTCGCAGTTCGCCAGGACGCTTTCGATGCGTCGCCGGTGGCTGGGATCGTGCTGATGAAGCGAAAGATCGGGGCCACCGCGCACCTGAACGACCCATCGGCAGATCTCTGAGATGCCTGGATCGACCGCACGCGCGAGGTCCATCAGGTAGGACGCGGAGTCCAGGCCCAGCGTATGTACGACGTCGGGACGCCATTCGCGGATCGTCGCAGCCAGCAGTTTTTCGAGAGGCCACGCCTCGGTCGAATCTGGGGGCGCGATCGTTACCTTGCGAAATTCCGAGTTGACGATGTCCGGCGCGTTGATCGTGACGTAGGTTCGAACGCGCCAATCTTCCGGCGGAACGGTGGACGGAAACGCGAACAGCCGTGCATTGATGCCGGTGTCCTGAAGGAGATTGATCCAGGAGTGCGTGTGGGAGCTCTCGGGCCATCCGACAAAAAGAACCCGGGGGCCCTCGGGATAGTCGTCCGCTTCGAATGCCGGAAAAATCAGATGTTGCGTGCTCATCACTACTCGCAGTTACGATCCAGGCGACCGATGCCTGACGCCCAGATGCGCAGTTTTGGCGCCGCGGCACCCGTCAAGCACGCGACACTCATATGCCGGGCGCGCACGCTATGGGTGGCTCGATGGGCCGTCGATCGCATCGCGTCCGTCGCCGTGCTCGCAGGGCTTGCCGTGAACCCCCGCCAGCTTGCGCTCAACCGCACTGTCATCATTCGAAGCCGGACTTCAACTCTTCCTGGATGAAGTCCAACTTCAGCAGCACGTCCATTACCTGACGGACGTCGAGCAGTTCGGTATTGTCCGAGGTGTAGTCTTCCATCCTGGAGATGCGCTGCTCTCCTTCGACGAAATATTTGTTGTAGTTGAGGTCGCGATCATCGGCCGGAACGCGGTAGAAACGGCCGAGATCGTCGGCGCGCGCCATTTCCTCGCGCGAAACCAGCGACTCGTACTTCTTTTCACCGTGACGCGTCCCGATGACCTGGATCGGCACTTCGCGCTCGAATACCGCCATGATGGCCTTGGCGAGCGTCTCGACCGTGCTGGCCGGCGCCTTCTGAACCAGGATGTCGCCCTGGTTGGCGTTGGCGTAGGCGAACAGCACGAGATCCACGGACTCGTCGAGCGACATCAGGAACCGGGTCATGTTCGGATCGGTCACGGTGATCGGCTTGTTGGCCTTCAACTGCGACACGAACAGCGGAATGACCGATCCGCGCGACGCCATCACGTTGCCATAGCGCGTGGCACACAGCACGGTGCGGTCGCTGGCCTGCAGTAGGCGGGCCTTGGCGACCGTCAACTTTTCCATCAAAGCCTTGCTCATGCCCATTGCGTTGATGGGATAGACGGCCTTGTCGGTGGACAGCACGACGACGCGTTCGACGTTGAAGCGCACGGCCGCATCCAGAACGTTCTCGGCGCCGAGAATGTTGGTGCGCACCGCCTCCAGCGGATAGAACTCGCACGACGGCACCTGCTTCAGGGCGGCGGCGTGAAAAACCAGATCGACGCCGCGCATGGCCTGAGCAATGCTCGAAGGCTCGCGAACGTCGCCGATGTAGAATTTGCACTTGTCGTTCTTCAGCGCGATCCGCATGTCCTCCTGCTTCTTCTCGTCACGGCTGAAGATGCGGATTTCCCGCACTTGCTCGTTGAGAAAGCGTTTCAGAACAGCGTTGCCGAACGAGCCGGTGCCCCCAGTGATCAGGAGCACTTTATCTTTCAAATCCATCGTGCTGGCCTCATGAGGAATGCTCCGTGTCGATAGCGTGCAAACACGCTTTCTGCAATGTCGTATGCTTTCAGCGGGCGGCGTGCATCCGGGTGACCAGATCCTGCCAGGACGGGGCAGCGTAGCCGGTGGCCGTGTTGAAGCGCGAACCGTCGAGCGACCGGTCGATCACTACGGAGTCGTCGGGAACGATTTCGATCGTCTTCCCGTAGACGTCCTTGACGAGCGTGAGCAGGTCGAACTTGTTGATGGGCGCGGAAGCGACGTGCCACAGGCCGTGCAACTCGGGCTTCGGAATAACGAAGTCCCTGATGATCCGGACCATCTCGATGGTCGGAAAACCGCTGTAGATCGCCCGGTGGTAGCCCGAGACCCGGGGGCCGGGTTGGCTGAGAAACCAGTCGACAAGGGAAACCGCGCGACCGATTTCGTGGCCGATGATCGAGGTGCGCAGCGTGATGGCATACGGATAGTCGACCTCGCCGAGCAGCTTCGATCGTCCGTACAGATCGTTGGCGTCGGGGATGTCGGATTCTCGATAATTTCCCTTGTTGCCGGCAAAAACGCAATCCGTGGAGATCTGGATCAGGCGAGCGTTCGAAGCCGCGCATAGCAGTGCCAGACGATGGGGGAATAGCGAATTGATCGAGATCGAGGTCAGCGAAGACTTCGAGGACGCCAATTGCTTGATAACGCCGACGCAATTGATGACGACATCGGGCTTTTCAGTCCCGATCACCCCGATAATCGAGTCAACATCTGTCGCGTCGATGCCGCCGACGATCGTCGCATGGTCGTGCCGCGGCAGCGCTTCGATCTCGCGCAGGGAGCGGGCGGTGCCGGTTACGCGGAAGCCCTTCGAGGCCGCGAAGAAGCGATAGGCAGTGCTTCCAAGCATGCCGGACACGCCAATGATAAGGATTTTTGTCATAGTGTGGGCTCAGGTTCGGCTGTCTCTGCACCAAATCGAAACCGATGTCCAATGTGAGTGCGGCGATTTTGGGGTATCGAGGTGTGATCTTCAATCGGAATAACCCAGGAATTTCCGGACATTTTTCCTCATGCTGTTCACGGCGAAATCGGCTTGGAAGGCGGCCTGTGCGGCGACCGCCAGTTCGGCATAAAGGTCGGTGTCCTCGACCAGCTGGAGCAGCGCATTATAGACATCCGCAGGCTCCCCGGTTCGGCAGATCAGCCCGGCGCCGCGCTCGCGCAGATAGTGCGCCGGCGAAGCATAATCGGGGCCATGGAACAGGATCGGTCGACCGGCCGCAAGATAGGTCGGGACCTTGGAAGGGAAACTGAGACGGGCGACTTCTTCCATCTGCGGGGCGAACGGGTAAGGGCAATACATGATGTCGCACGTGGTCGACAGGATATCGATCAATTCGGGCTGCGCCCGCCACCCCAGAAATTCGATGTTTGCGGCCTGGGCGGTTTGCGTCGTCGGAGGTGCATGGCCGGCGACGCGAACAATGATCTTGCGGCCGCCGATCTGCCATCCCGCCAGGTTCAGGGCCGCCACCAGATCGTGCCATTCCTGCTCGGCATAGAACTGACCGGCCATGCCGATGACAACCTCGTCTGAATTGCGCAGCGCCGGCGCCGGCCGGTGGGCGAGCGATTCGTCCAGCGAGGCGATGACCACGTGCGAAGGCGTGCCGTAGTGTTCTTCATACTGGCGCGCCATCGCCCAGGACGCTGCCGCACAGCTCGTCGCCAAGCGCATCGTTTCGTCGAATTTGGCCAGATCGGTCTTGCGGTTGAACCGGTCGACGCCATGCGCGCGCAGCCACCAGCCAAGCGGATCCCATACCTGGGCCCGCAGCGGCACGTTCAGGCCTTTGGCGACGTCCCCGGCCATCCGCACCATGGTTTGCCCCTGCAGGATTGCCCAGACCGACGTGACGCCCTGTTCGCGGCCATAGGCAACGGCGTCCCGCACCAGTTTCGGGATCGCAACACGCCGCTGGATCGCCTCGGAAGCATAGGTTCGTGCCAGATCGAGCGGAAAGAGTTTTGGATTTCGCGGGTTGAGTTCGTTGGGCTTGTGCACCGTCTTGGTCGGAATCGCGGCCAGATCGGGATAGAGATCCGGCGCCAGATGGCGGTTCAGGACGCAGAAGATCGCCAGCTCGTCCGGAGCGACGGCCCGACACATCTGCGCGGTGACGATCCCCGCCGTCAGATTGCTCGACGGCGGAATGTCGGTGAGGAGAAGCGTCTTCATGCTATTTGCTCTGACTTATCTTTCCGACCGCGAGCGACCGATTTGTACAGCTCCGCCAGACGTCGTGCGAAGACGCGCTCGTCGTACCGCTCCTCGGCGAGTACCCGGCCGGCCAGACCGCGCCGGATGCGCTCGTCCTTGTTGAGGGCCAGCATCCGGATGGCCTCGGCGAGGGCTTCGACATTCCGGTTGGGGACGGCGACGCCGACGCGCGGCGCGTCGGTGACATCGGGAAGCGATGTCTCGTCGAAAACGATGATCGGCTTGCCGCAGGCCATCGCCTCGATCGCCATCATCCCGAATGCCTCGGTGGGCGACGGCATCGCGAACATGTCGGCAGCGTGGTAGGTGTCCAGCATGACGTTTTCATCGTTCACCCAGCCGAGTTCGATGATCTGGTGCTTGCCGATGAACTCGTTGAGATAGCCTTTCGAATGGGTCGTGATGATCGCCAGCGGAACGCCGAGATCGTCGAGTTGCCGCAGCGCCTTGACGAAATAATCAAATCCCTTGAACGGGCTCATCGGGAACGCGCGGACGCTGATCACGATCCGATGCGGCGATACGCCCAGCCGCCTGCGCGCCGCGGCAGCGTCGCCCGGCTTGAATTTTTTCAGGTTGATGCCGAACGGAACGACGTGGACCGGCTTTCTCTGCGCGATCGGCGATTCTTCGGTCATGCGTCGCATCGATTCAGAGGCGACGATCAGGTCGACGTTCATCCGGTCGAGAACGTCGCGCTTCCACTTAAAGTCTTCGGCCGTGCGGTCGCGATTCATCGCGAACGGCAGATCTAGCCGCGGGCAGGCGCCGCATCCGATGCGCCAGCGCTCGCAGCCGACCGGGTAGATGCAATGCCCCGTCATCAGCCAGGGGTCGTGAACGGTCCAGATCGACGGCTTCAGGCGGCTCAGCCAGGGCAGGGCCGACAGGCTGAAATAGCCGTCATGGACGATGTGATAGTGCACCAGATCCGCCTCGCGAAATCGGCGGTGCAGCGGGACGGTAAAGGATTGCATCTGAAGCCGGGCGTGGATCGACAGCGCACTCTCGACCCGGTTCAGGACGGCGTTCGCCTGACGGCTGAAGGGGATCGGAAACAGATGGCTCGACGCCGGGTCCTTGCTGAGCTTATTCCAGACCAGATGGTGAGACGTAACGCCTTCCTCGGCCAGCAGGCCGCGAATGTCGAAGCCGTTGAAGCGGCTTCCCAGCACGTCCGACGTGTTGATCTGCAGGACCTTCATGAAACGGGCCGCCGGTCCACGCTGTCGGCGCGGCTCAATGCCTGCGCGTAAAAGTCGCCCATCCGTGGCATGAACACCTCGATAGCCAGCCGCGACTTGATGATCTCCAGATTGATGGTGGCGGCCGCATCGACCAGCGCGTCGTCGGTCAGCGCGCGCTGGAAGCGGTCGCAGATCACCTCGAAATCATCGACGGGCACGGCGAATCCCGAAACGTCGGGGATAAACCACTCGGTACAGCATGACGTATCGGTCTGCACCGGGAACGCCCCCATCACCATCGCTTCCAGCACCGATGTCGAAATGGCATCAGAGGCGCTGATGCCCAGATACATTCGCGCCAGGCCGAACTGCTGCAGGATTTCGTCGTGGGTCGCCCAGTCGATCACCCGGATGTCGAGGGTGCCCTCTGCGGCGAGTTCGAGGGCGCGAACGCGGGGGCGCGCGCCGACCGAAAACAGCACGATGGTGTGGTTCTGCAATTGGGCGGCAAAGCGCTCCAGCACGGCCAGCGACACCATCGCGCGGCCCGCAAAATG
This sequence comes from Tardiphaga sp. GW822-FHT04G09, assembly GCF_058800725.1. Classification (NCBI taxonomy): domain Bacteria; kingdom Pseudomonadati; phylum Pseudomonadota; class Alphaproteobacteria; order Hyphomicrobiales; family Nitrobacteraceae; genus Tardiphaga; species Tardiphaga sp. GW822-FHT04G09. The sequence continues at coordinate 62,816 of NZ_JBXAMO010000025.1, forward strand.
GTCGTAGCCCTTCACCATGATCAGCTTGCGCGCCGACGGCGGCGCCGGATCGCGCAGGCTGACGGTCTGCGCGATGTCGATGCCGCCGGAATTGGGAAGCACCGGCAGGTCGGGGCCGCGGTAGCCGAATTCGCGCCCCAGCGTGAGATCTCGATGGCACTCGCAGGAGTATAGGTCGATCGCCTCGCAGACGCGGCGGATTTGCGACGCGTGGTCCGGGTGCTTGCCGAAATGATAGATGTCGCTGCCCCAGTTGGTCGCCATCCAGGCCGGCATTTTGCCCTTGATGCAATCCTTCGCGGCCAGCACGAGGTAGGCGGCATGCTGAAATTCCATTGAATGGATCAGATCCGGCTTCAAGTCTTCAATCAGTGCAGCTAGCACCTCGGGGCCGTGTAGGCGTAAGGCGGTCTCATCGCTTTCATTGGCGCGGCCAAGCCTGATCCGCTCGTCGCTGCCGGCAAGATCGGGCAGCACGTCGTTGACGAAAAAGGGAACGACCTTGAGTTGATTGTCGTTCGCCAAGTCTGCCGACGGCGGGCTGACGACGGGTGCGGGGCGGTTGTTCAGCCGGCTACGTATCCGGCGCGCGGCATCGCGCGGGTTGGTCGCGACAAGCCGCAACAACTGCAACGCACGGGCGAGATGGTCGAGCTGCGGCGGCGGCTGCAGCGGGGCCGGGGCGTCGCGGAATACCGGCTGGTGCAAGGTCACGCCCGCGGCAAGCTTCTGGTGCGGCGCTTCCGCATTGATCGGGAAGACGTGACTGTCGTAGCCGAGACGAGCTGCGAGTTCGATCCAGCGCGCCGCGTGGACGCTGGTGTGCATGGCAACGAACAGGATTTTGGGGCGTGCTGCCATCGGTTTCAATGTTTGACGACGGAGGCGATGGTCGCGCCAAAATCCGCGCAGGCGCGCTCGACGCTGAACTGGCGCGCAAGCACCAGGGCATTGGCCACAATTCGGTTGCGCAAGATCTCGTCGTTGGCGATCCGGTTCAGGGCCTCCGCGAGCTTGTGCGGATCCGGCGTGTCGACGACCAGCCCGGCATCGGCATCTCGGATCAGCTCGGTGATGAACGAACCGGCGGGCGCGTGCACCAGGATCGGCCGGCCCGACGCTAGATATTCGCCGAGCTTTGCGGGCGCGGAGGAGCGAATCACTTCCGGAATCGGCGACTCGAATGCGAGCGGCAGGAACAACACATCCGCAGCCTGCTGCATCGCCACAGCTGTGGCGTGCAGCGCCTGCGGGTGCGCGCTAACGTGAGGGCTCGCTAGGTCCCGGGTTACGAGATCAGACCCGTGTTGGCCGGTGTAGATGTCGATCGCAAATCGGCCATTCAGCGCGTTCAGTGCCGCAACCAAGTTGTGGAAGGCGCTTGCCTGCGCGGAATACACGGAGCCGGTGTAGAGCAGGCGCCACTGCGACTGAGATGCATCGTGCGTTTTTGCCGGCCGATCGCTAAGCGACACGGCGGCGGGGTTACGTACGATGCGGATGTCGGCGCGGGGAAGACGCTTCCTGACGTCGGCTGCCAAAACTTCGTTCGGCCCGATCAGCAGCGAGGCGCCGCGGCCCCAGATCTGTTCAGAGACACGGGCGATCTTGCGGTAAATGCCGCCCTCCCATTGGTAGACGGGATCGTCGAACAGATAGGCGACAAATGGAATGTGAAGCCGGCGCGCTGCGAGAAAGCTGGCCGGCAGATCGAACGGATTGCCGCTGCAGCCGACGACGACATCGGCACCGCGGTCCTGCAGGATTTTCGTGATCTCGCTGGCCCGTGCGAACACGCTGCGCAGCAGCCCGCCGCTATTGTTGAAACGACCCAGCAGCTTGCCCCAACTCCGCGTGGTCAATTGAAAGCGTGGCGGCGCCAATGCAAAATGTTCGCCGTAGTGCGCCTGGTCGAGTTCGACGATGCTCATTTGGTCGGTCAGGAACATTGGCGGTGCAAACAGCGATGGCGAAACGATCTGGCCGAGCACACGGGCCTGGCCGTTTGCCGATGGTGGGGCAGCCGTCGTGACGATCGCAATCCGCAAAGGGACTGGAGTCATCCTGAGGTCCGGTTCGCGATTTGCTTCAACTGAAACCAGATTCATCATTGTTCCGATGGCATCCTATCGATGCCAAAATGGGCTAGTTACATTCGATTATGCGTGAAAGGAAGCAGTTTCTACTGCTAATACGATCTAGACTGAGAGCTTCGAGCCCCTGCAGGCTCCTTATGATGCCACCGTCAATTGTCGAAAATGAGCCAGCAGATCACCGGCCACGTTTGGCCAGTCATAATGCTGCAGAACGAAGGCGCGAAGCCGCCGTCCGGAGGCGTCCAGAGCGTCATTGTCCGACATCATCTCTCGCATCGCCTCTGACAAGGCCGCGATGTCCACGGGCACCACGCGCCCGCCGCCGATCGTTGCAATTTCGTCAAACCCGCATTGGTCGGTCAGCAACACGGGCACTCCCATTGCACCGGCCTCAAGCGCGACCATCGACATCACCTCGGAATGCGAGGGTACTGCCAGCAGCGAGGCCTGGCCGAGCAGCAAAGAGCGCTGCGTCTCATCGACGAACCCGGCAAAGTTGACGCGTTTTTGCAGCCCCAGCTCTGCCGTCCGTGCCTCCAGTTGCGGACGCATGCCGAGATCCGGGCCGGCAATCACAAGGGTTACGTCAGGCATCGCCGCCGCTATCGCGGCAAATGCTTCCAGCAGAAGGTCGGGCGCCTTGATCGCAGTGAGCCGGCCGACGAACAAAATCGAGCGTCCATCCGACGCGACTGGCGCCGCGCGTATGGGCGCTTCGCCAGCCGCAATGCCGTTCGGCGAGACGAAGATCTTTTCCGGTTCGACATCGAAGTCGGCGACTAGCAGCCGCTTTTCCTGTTCCGTTGTGGCGACAACGGTGACGGAGGTCCGAATCATCCAGCGGCCGACGGTTCGAAAAAAAAGCTGCTTCAGCCGCTCGGAGCGGCCGTATTTCGTGAGCGACCCCGCCGGGCACAGCACCAGCGGCTTACCCATCTCGCGCGCAAGGCCGCTGCACAAGGCGGCCAGCAGAAACCAGAAACCCATGACCTGCACCACGTCGGCAGCACGGAACAGGCGGATCATTTTCAGCGGCAGCAGCGGGATCGGAAAGCGCTGCCACACATACTGCAACTCCATAACTTCGACGCCGGCCGCCGCGAGTTCGGCCCGCCAGGACGTGGGGCCCATTGTGACAACGGTACATTGGCAGCCGAGCCGGGCGAGGTAGATGGCCAGCCATCGTGTTCGTTCCGCAGTCCCGCCGCCGCGCTCGGCGTCCAGCCAGACATTCACCAGAACGATTTTCACAGGAAACTCCGGGGTACCGCCGGCCGATCGATATTCGTGGAGGGGGTACCATACGGCGGAGGATGCTGCTGACGCTGATTATAGGGCTGCGGGACGGGGCTGGCTATAGAAAGCTGGCAGCCGATCCCCGGCAGATTTGCCTAAGTGGCCCGATTTGTTAAAAGCGGCCAAATTTACAAGAGGTTCCATCGTGCAGACAGCAGGTCAGATGAAGCGCATCAAAGTCATGACCATCGTGGGTACGCGACCCGAGCTTATCAAGCTCAGCCGCGTGATCCCCGCGCTGGACCAGCACATGGACCATATCCTTGTCCATTCCGGCCAGAATTTTGATTATGAACTGAACGAGATCTTTTTCCAGGAGCTCGGCATTCGTCGTCCCGACATCTTCCTCAACGCCAATTGCGAAACGGCTGCCGAGACGATCGGAAAAGTTATCGTCACGGCAGACGAGATATTCGAGCGGGAAAAGCCCGAGGCCGTTCTGATTTACGGCGATACCAATACGGGCCTCGCGGTGATTCCGGCCAAGCGCCGCAAGATTCCGATTTTCCACATGGAAGCCGGCAACCGAAGTTTCGACCAGCGCGTGCCGGAAGAGGTCAACCGCAAGATCATCGATCACCTCTCGGACATCAACCTGCCGCTGACCGAACACGCGCGGCGCTATCTGATCGCCGAAGGCATTCCGTCCGATCGGGTCATCAAGACGGGTTCGACTATGCCCGAGGTCCTGGATTACTACAGGTCCGCCATCAACGCGTCCGATATTCTCGACCAGCTCAATCTGAAGAGTGGCGCATACCTTGTCGTCAGCGTGCATCGCGAGGAGAACGTTGATGATCCCGCCAAGCTGCGCCGGCTGCTGCAGTGCCTGGAGGCGCTGGCCGAACAGTTCGACCGTCGGCTGATCGTCTCGACGCACCCGCGCACGCGCAAGCGCCTCGAAGCGCTGTCCGATCGCAGCACCGACAATCGCATCGAGTTTCTCAAACCGTTTGGGTTTCTTGGCTACATCAAGCTGCAGATGAACGCCTTCTGCGTCATTTCCGACAGTGGAACAATCACCGAAGAATCGTCCATTCTCGGATTTCCCGCCGTCACCTTGCGGGAGGCCCATGAGCGCCCGGAAGGCATGGACCGCGCGACCCTGATTATGACGGGGTTGCGACCAGAGCGTGTCGTCCAGTCAGTCAAGATTATGACGGATCAGTACGAGCCGGGTAAGCGGCCCACGATTCTAGTGGACGACTATGATTCGCCCGACGTGTCGCGCAAGGTGGTTCGCATCATCGCCAGCTATATCGACTACGTAAATCGGGCAGTCTGGTCCAAGGAGATGGTGCCCTCCGGGATCGACGGCTAGGCGGACGACGAGGTTGGGCCGTCGGCTAGTTCGTGCAGCCACTGCTCCAGCCGGCCAAGCCAAGCATGACGGTCGAATTTGAGGGCGTGGTATTTTAACGCCGCTAGGCCCATGGCGCGGCGCTGCTCCACCGGCATATCCGCCATCGCAACTGCGGCCTCGGCGAGGCTGCCGGCGTTGCCGGGCAGTGCCACTTGGCCCGCGCCAGACTCCGTCAACGCTTTGGCCGCGGCACCGGAAACTGCCCCCAAAACGGGACGACCGCAGGCAAGGTAAGATTGCAGTTTCGACGGTACCGTCAGCGAAAAAATCGGTTCGTCGCGCAGCGTCATCAGAAGTACGTCGGCAAGGGCAAAAAATACCGGCATCTGCTGGGGCGGGAAGCTGCCGATTACCTGTGCGTTGTCGGCAAGCCCGCGATCGCGGATCTCGCTTTCAAGCCAGCCGCGCCGTTGTCCGTCGCCGATGAATATCCACTGGATGTCGCGCCGGTCTTTCAGCAGCGCGATGGCCCCGACAATGCTGTCGAGATCCTGCGCTAGTCCAAGATTGCCGGCGAAAACGATTGTGAAGCCCCGCCTGAAATACGAACGCTCAAGGGCGTCCGGGGCGACCTCGACCGCACGATAAAACGTATCGACCGTGTTCGGCAGATAACGGAAATCCGCGGCTGGCGGAGCCAGTGGGCGGATGAAGTCGATAAAGTGCGGCGACTGCACCGCGATGATCGCCGACCGGCGATAAATCTGCCGCACCAGCCAACGCAGCACGCCAAGCACCGACCGGTTCTTGATCGCAGCCGTCGCTGTCACGCTTTCCGGCCAGATGTCTTGCACCCACAACAACAGGTCGCGCCGCATGATCGCCCGGGTGACGAGAGCGGGCATCGCAATGGTGACAGGCGAGAGTTGGTACACCAGCAATACGTCAGGCCGCCGGCGCAGCAGAAAGGGCGCGAGCAGGCTGGCGCTGATGGCGTAGGACAGATAATTGAGGGCCAGCCTGATCCGGGAGTTCTGCCCCCGGGCGATGATCGGAACTCGCACGACCTGCACGCCCCGGTAGATTTCCCGCCGCACCTTCCAGCCGCCATACCCGCTTGCAAAACACCCCGAAGGGTAATTCGGCATACCCGTCAAAACGGTCACTCGGTGGCCGCGCGAGACGAGGTCGGCGGCAACAGTGTTGATGCCAAAATTCTCCGGAAAGAAATACTGGCAGAAAATGACTATTGAGAGTGAGCGGTCGGTTTCGTCCATCGGAGTTGTTTATCGGTTCACCTAGACCCGATCAATTCGAAACGCGGCAACGACTGGCCTGCTTGGGTCACCACGGGCCGCAAGCGCGCCGGTGCTGTGTGGGCGACATCTGCGTTGCACATTATGTCAATTGACTTGGCCACTAGCACCGATTGGAGCAGGTTACCTTGGCGACATTGGGGGGCTTGTGGCGGTGCGAAGGTCGCGTCTCGACCATTGACAGGCCAAGTCACAGCTGCGCCTGTAAAACGACATGGACAGCGCGATTCTTGATTGATGACGCCCGTAATCAACACGTTGATATTGGTTCTTGTGGCGCTGATGTTGGCAATGAGTCAGATCTTGCTGAAATCCGCAGTGGTGCTCGTCAAGGTGGGTGGCGGCAATTCGGCCGTTGTCAGGATGTTGACGTCCTTGCTAACCATCTGGCAATTCTGGCTTGCAATCATCGTCAGCGGTTGCGTGATGGTCCTATGGGCGTGGGTGCTAACCTTTGTGCCCCTTTCTAAGGCCTATCCGTTCGTCGTGCTGGCGTTTGTGTTCGCAGCAATTTTTGACAGCGTCTTCTTCGGACAAAGCCTGTCGCAGAAATTTTTCCTAGGATGCGCGTTGATCCTTGCAGGTTTGATTGTGATTGTAAGATAATGTAACGGCTCGTTGGTCTGGGGATCGAACAATCGGCCGCCCGCAATTGTGTGCGTGCCTGCGACCAGCGTCGTCGCGCCTGTCACTGTATAGGCTAACCGCGGCCTTCGGCGCGTTCAAGCCAGCTGAGGAGATTTGAATGGCTTCGAAACTTGCCATCGAGGGCGGCGTGCCGGTGCGAGCCGCGTTGCTGCCCTATGCTCGGCAAACGGTCGATGATGCCGATCGTAAAGCAGTCGAAGACGTTCTCAAGGGCGACTGGCTGACGACCGGCCCCGCGGTGGGTCTGTTCGAGACGGCGCTCTGCGACTACACTGGCGCGGCCGAGGCCGTTGCCGTCAATTCCGGCACCGCCGCGCTGCATGCTGCGGTCTTCGCCCTCGGCATCGGCCCCGGCGACGAAGTCATCATCCCTGCCATCACGTTTGTCGCCAGCGCGAACTGCGTTCTGTACCAGGGTGGGACACCGGTATTTGCAGATCTCAGCGCCGACACGATGAACATCGATCCGGCGGCGGTCGAGCGCCTGATCACCCCGAAGACGAAGGCGATCATCGCAGTCGATTTCACCGGTCATCCCTGCGATCACGAGGCGCTGCGCGCTATCGCCGACCGGCATGGGATCTCCGTCATTTCGGATGCCGCCCATTCGCTGGGTGCGACCTATCAGGGACAGAAGGTGGGAACGCTGCAGCGTATGACGGCGTTGAGTTTTCATCCCGTCAAGCTGGTGACGACGGGCGAAGGCGGGGCCGTTCTGACGGACGATCCCGCGCTTGCTAAGAAGATCAAATCGTTTCGGCATCACGGCATCGATCTGGATTTGCATGCGCGAAACAAGACCCAGTCATGGGTCTATGACATTACCGCGCTGGGCTACAATTATCGCATTCCTGATATCAATTGCGCCCTCGGCACCAGCCAGATCGACAAGCTGGACGGATGGATCGCACGGCGTCGCCAGCTCGCCGATCTCTACAACGAGGCATTCCGCGAAAGTTCGCTGCTCGAAATTCCCACCGAGCGACCGGACTGCATGTCGGCCTGGCATCTCTATATCGTTCGCATCAGGGCAGAAGCTCTCACCGCTTCGCGTGCTGAAATCTTCGCAGCAATGCGCGCCGAGAACATTGGCGTGAACGTCCATTATATTCCCGTTCCCTGGATGAGCTATTACGCCAGGCTTGGATATGTCAAAGGCGACTGGCCCGTCGCCGAAGCAGAGTATGAGCGGGTCATCAGCATCCCGTTGTTTCCGAGCATGACCAATGAAGACGCGGCCGACGTGATTGCGGCCTTGCACAAGGTGCTGCAAAGGTACCGCAAGTAATAGAGGCCCCGGACGCGCAATTGCTTTCGTGTCTTTTCTGCGGCATATCTTGTCGACATTGGCTCAACCGTTTGTCGTTGCTCTCAAAGGATCGCAATGCGAGTTCTGGCGATCGTTCCCGCATTCAACGAAGAAGAGAGCCTGCCGGCATTGCTCGCCGAATTGCGTGGGGTTGCCGTCGATGGCGTCGTAGTCGACGTCGTTGTCGTCAACGATGCGTCAATCGATTCAACTGATCAGGTAGCGCGGAACTGTGGTGCAACGGTATTGTCCCTTCCTGCCAATCTGGGAATCGGTGGCGCGGTGCAGACCGGATTTCTCTATGCGGTGCGCAAGGACTATGACGCCGTCCTCCAGATCGACGGCGACGGCCAGCACGATCCCGGCCAGATCAGGCATATCCTCGAGCCGATCCTGACCGGCGAGGCGGATTGCGTAATCGGTTCGCGCTATCACCCGTCGCGGCTCGACGCCGCTTATCGCACGCCGCTGGCGCGTCGGATCGGCATGAAGTTTTCGACCGGCATTCTGAAGATGGCGACCGGACTGCACGTCTCCGACACGACGTCCGGCTTTCGCGCTTTGAACCGGAGTGCGTTCAGGTTTTTCGCGACGCGCTATCCCGTCGATCATCCGGAAGCCGAAGCGCTGCTGATGCTGTATCAGGCCGGCTTCAAGATCGTCGAGGTGCCCGTCACGATGCGGCTGCGCACCAGCGGTCAGTCGCTGTTCTCGCTGTTTCGTGCCGCGACCTATCCGCTGCGGGTTTCGATCGGTTTTCTCGGCATCGTGTTCAAAGGCGCGCACACAAGATGACGATGAATTTCGCCAACGACATTCAGTTCGTCTGCCTGACGGCGCTTGTGGGCCTCTTGATCTACACGCTCTGGCTTTCGCGCTACCGGGGGCTAGATACCCACGTCACCGTGCGCTGGGTTCTGATGCAGGGCGTGGCCATCGTGGCCATCGTGTTGTGGCAGTGGTTGCCGTTCTTCGAATTCACCTCGAAGCTGCAGGATCGTCAGCTCCTTCTGGTCATGATGGTGATGGTGTTCGCGTTCGTTGCGTTCCTGATGCTGGACCTCTTGGTGCGGGTCTCTCGGCAGTCGGTGCAGATCAAGAAGCTGGTGCAGGAACTCGCCATCCAGCGCATGCGGGTCGATACGATCGCCCCCCCCGAAGTGCTGATCCCGCGCGAAGAAGCCGCGGTCGTGCCGCCTGTCGGCGAATCCCTGACATCGGCGTTGCTATCCGGGGCGGCTCAACTGCTTTTTCTTGCCTGGCTGGTCGGCGTCGCGGTGCTGAACGGCATGCTTGTGAACGAGCCGCTGGCGAGATGGGTCCTTTACAAGGTGGCGCCCGAGACAAAGGTCGAATGGGTTCTGAAACCCCTCCTGACCGCTCTTTATCAGAATTAAGATTTCAAGATGAATGAGTTTCTCAGGGCGATCCCACCGGTTTTGATCCCTTTGCTGATATCAGGCGCCTATTGCGGGGGCCTGCTATCGCTCGGATTTTGCAGCCTCAGGGCCGTCGGACTGTCGCGCGCGCGTTGGCATGGCAGCCCTCTGAGTTTCTTTCTCGGGACGGGTTTCGCGCTGGGCAGCGGGCTCGCCGCGACGCTGTGGCTGGTGCTCGGGTTGTTTGGTCTGTTCAGGGGCGCGGTGGTCGTCGCTGTTCTCGCCGCCGCGACGCTGCTCAATCTCATCGTCAACCGGGACATCGCGCGCGAGATGATGATCGAACTGGGGCGGCTGGTGCGCGCGCTGCGCCGCGAGACGCTGAGCTGGCAATTGCTTGCCTTGGCCGTTTTCTTTGTCGTCGGCATCCATGCGATCAGTACGCTGCATCCGGCTGTCGGCGATTCCGTTGCCTTCTACCTGCCATGGGCGCGTGTGATCGCCGACACCGGCCGGATCGTTGCGCTGCCGGGATATGAAGCTTTCTCGGATATCTGGACCATTGCCGAAATCCAGATCGCCGCGATTATTATGTTCGCCGGCGATTTCGCCGCCAGGCCGCTGCCGTTCTGGCATGCGGTGGCTGCGGCGTTCCTGTTGTGGGGCGCAGCGCGTGCGGGCAAACTCGGCCTGCGCGGCTGCATCCTGATTGTCACCTTGTTGTTTACCACCAGCGCGGTCACCCTGATCGTCTGGGACGGCAAGACCGATCTGGTCGCGCTGCCGCTCGGTGTGGCAGCCCTGATGATAGCCGCGCTGAAGAGCGACGCGCTCGGCAAGCGGCAAAGCGTCATCATCGGCCTGCTGGCGGGCGCGGCGGTCGCGGCCAAACTGTCCTACATCCCGATCCTGGGCGCGGGCTTTCTGGCCGTGTCCGGCTGGCGCGTCTGGCGCAGCGCCAGCGACAGCCGTGGCTGGAAGGCGGGCCTCAAGGCCGAGGTCGCGTCGCTTGCGATCATTGCGGCTGCGGGCGCTGCAATCCTGGCACCGCAGATCATCCGGAACCTGATCATGACCGGCGAACCTCTGGCGCCGGTGTATTACTTCAAAGGCGTCAGCTTTGGACTGGATCAGGACTGGTTCAATGCGGCCACCACGCGACGGATTTTGCGGAGCTATCCCATCGCGCTCACTTTCGGAACTTACTGGGGGCAGCACGGCACCATCAGCGTGCTGCCGCTGATGTTCTTTCCGCTTTGCCTCGTCTTCGCTCGATCGCTGTCGCGCGCATTCTGGTTGCTGACCGGCGTTGCCTTCGCCGGGGTGGCGGTATGGGCGATCCTCAGAACATCCACCTTCGCGCCGCGCTACATCCTGTGTTCGCTGGCGCTGCTCTACATCTTCCCCGCGGCCATCGCCGCCCGCGCCAGCTATTCCGGCGCGGCTGCGCTGCAGACCGGGATCATTGCCGCCACGGCCTATGCCCTGTGGGCGTCGTTCAGCGCGCTTATTCCTGTTGCCAAGGAAGCCGTTAGCTATGCTCGCGGTGGTGATACCGACAATTATGCCGGAGATGAGGCTTTTGTGGTCGCACGGATGCTGAACACCATGACGCGGCCCGGCACGCGGGTCGCACTCATGAATTACTATCGCTTCCCGATGCGGGCGGACCTGCTTGAATGCTTGATCGGCGCGCAGGATGCCGCGCCCGGCGCGGCGGAAAGCCTGCGGAATTATTACGTCAAAGGCGCACGCTACTTTGTGGCCGACGCGGCGACGCACAAGCCGATGATCGACAAGTTGATGGTCGACGTTCCGTCATGGCTGAACATGAAACAGATCTACAACGGAAGGCGGCTTTCGGTATATGAGTTGAATACCGGTGCCGGGGCTCCGGCGGTCGAGTACCAATGCAAGAGAGACGGGCGCCTTTGGCAGCGGGCGGTGGTAAATTGACGTGATGGAAAACAGCACTCCGGTTCAGGTGAATGTTCAGGCTGCCCAATCTGCGGCGCATCCGCCCGGCCTGCCGTGGCCTGCCGCAAGGATGGCTTCGACATCACGAAATGCTCGAACTGCGGAGGCGGGCGCACCGTCGTGACGGCGTTCAATCCCGAACAATAACATACCGAGGAGTATTTCAACGGCGGCGTCGACGGTGCCTATCGTGATTACGAAGGCAGCCAGGCGACGCTTCAGCGCGAATTCCGCGGGCAAGTGCAGTTCCTGAAGTCCGCCTTACCGCAAGGTGGTAAGTTGCTCGAAATCGGCTGCGCCTACAGCTTCTTTCTGCAGGAGGCCAAGTTGCATTTCGACGTCTACGGATTCGAGATGGCGCAATCGGGCGTCGATTTCTGCCATCGCAACAACCTGTCGAATGTCAGGCAGGGCGTCGCCACGGAGGAGTATCTCGGACGCTTCGACGCCGTTGTCCTGCTCGATGTCATTGAGCATATCGACGACGTGCCGGAAACGATGCAGATCCTGGTGCGCCACATGGAGGACGGCGCCGTGCTGCTGATCGCGACGGGAGACTGGGGCTCGGTGTCCGCCAGGATATCGGGAAGCCGCCGGCGCCTCCTGACCCTGCCGTCGCATCTGTGGTTTTCCGCGCTGAAAGATTGCCCGCCAACATGTTCGACTCGATGCGGCTCGTGTTCAGAAAATCCCGTAGATAGGGCGGCGAGGGCGATCGGTCTGCATCAGCAGTGATCGGTGCTCGGGATCTTGGTGAAAGTCCAGACCGCCTGGTTGTCCTCACGCGCGACTTCGGTAAATCCCAAAGCGCGGACGATCTGCTGCGATGCGCCGTTGTCCGGTTTGATTTTCGCAATCAGGTTTGTGCAGCTCGCTCGGTCGATGGCCAGCGCAACCATTCTTCGGCCCAATCCCCGCTGCCTGCATTCAGGCGCAACCGTCCAGCTTAGTTCACACCGGTCGTCGGAATAATCGAGGCGAACGGTCCCCACCGCTTCGTTTCCGAATTCGGCAACGAGAAGTTCGCGACAGGGGTCGTTCAAGACCTGATCAAGCCAGCGCAGATGCGACTCGAGCGGTACCATCTCCGTCGTGAAGGAGTTGTTGCGCGTCGCGGGGTCATTGCGCCACGACAGCAGCCGCTGGGCATCCAACGTGCTGGCCGCTCTCAGCATCATGCTCGCTTCAGATGGTGAAACACGGTCCATTCCCCAATCTACGACACGCACATGCCCGTTGCAGCGACAGGCCGTGCTGACGTCGATCAGATTACCTGATCGTACACCCCAATGAAAGGCGATGCCGCAGCCTAACGCGCGGCCGCGCCTCGTCCGGCCTGCGCTGCGTCGTCCGGCGGAATCGTTGGATGACGCTGATCATCCGCTCGATTTTCAATGAAAATCGGGGCATGGTACATGTGCTAGTTTGGATAAAGCGAGATTCGGCTGATAATGACCAAGGTGTGGACACGAACTGAGGACGACCTCTTCCGGGAATTGGTCGAGGCGTCCGTGGAGCCGGCGGAGATTGCAGCTAAGCTCAACCGTGATCTCGATATCGTAAAGCGGCGCGCTTACACGATCGGTCTGCCGCTTAAGTGGTTCAAGGCTTCGCGTGCGAGCGGAGCAATCAGATAGAATCACAGAGATTGCCCAGATCGCTCCGCTTAATACCCGGCGACGGTCTGGCCGTAACGAGCGAGGTGAAGGCCAGAAGCGCTGGCGCGACTTCCAGGCCTACGGTCCGCACGACAATGTCGGCCTTTTTCCGCCGCGATTTCGCGTACATGCTTGAGACCTAGGGGGCACGAGGGCCGGGAATTATTCCAGCTGAGCATGTAAAATCGCTACGACAACGACACCTTCTCGCCGGCAATGTTGAGGAATCCAGCACTTGAGAGCTGCATCACATTCAGAAAGAAAGCAGAGCGGTAACGACAGTTTCTCGCGGCGACAGGGAATGCCGAACCCAAAGCTACATAGCCAGGTGTTCAGGGCTTGGCTCTGCCGTACGATTGGTAGCGAGATTTCGAACATCGCCGATGACCTTGGCGGGGACGCCGACGGCAATTGCGTAGTCGGGAATATCTTTCGTCACAACTGCGCCAGAGCCGATGATTGCGCAGCGTCCTATCCGGGTGTTCGGCAGCACAATGGCATTGACGCCGATATAAGCGCCTTCGTCGATCACCACGTCGCCGACCACACAATCTGGAAGGCCGAACATCTTCTGCACGACGGGAGTATAGGCGGTGTGGCACAGGATCTTGGCGCCGCGCGTGATGTAAACGCCGTTGCCGATGGTGATGTGTTCCGGGAAATTGGTGTCGATAAGAACGTTCGGCGCAATATACACCGTTCGGACGTCGTTGATCTTCACGCCGCGGAACTTATGTACCCACGCAGCAAACCACGGCGGGAATATCCAAACATAAGCGACGTAGCCAAGTAGCCCGCGGATCAGGAATTTAGGGCTACTAAAGTATGCCTTGAATAGGCTCATATTCCAACAAGCGCTCGTACACCAACGAAGCTAGTGCCGACTAGGACAACGACAATCATAGGAAACGCCGCTACTCCGCCAGGTCGTGGTGAGTGGTGCCGCGGTTGATCGCTTCGCGTGGACATTAGGCAACTTCCGTTTGGTGATGCTTACAAACTAGCGTCGCCCCACGAAAAGTAAATACGGAGCTCCTGCGAAGACAGTGAGCGTCTTTTGCGACCGCGTGCCGCATACCGAAGCGACTCGTTTGAGGCTCAGAGCTTGTTCTTCCATCTGATTGGTTAACTGCCCGTCCTTCAATACGATTCCAGCCGGGATGAGTGCCAACATTGGTGAAGCCGGAGCCCCCGAACACGTCTACGGAGAAGCGGAGTTTGTCCTCAGGAGCGCTCATCGAACTTATCGTATATTGGCTTGATTGCCCACCAAGCTAGCCAGCATCCCACCACGCCAAATGGTGCAATTAAAACAAAAGCGAGAAAGCGTTCAGACATCGGTCGATCCCCTCTTCGGCAAGATTGCCATCTCGCAGACAGTCCGTGCTGTCGCAATTGCTGGGGCATCGCGCGCCGAAACAGCTGCCGAGCCTCGTTGCTGACCGCGCGGTTGAGAACCACCGTCTCAATGAGCGTGCCGTTTAGGCGATCAGCCAATTGGCGCTGGCTTGCGACAAGATGTGCGCGTTTTGCATTTCCCAATTCTGCACCGCTCCGCTCGCGTTCTGAAAAACGATGTCATGTGTGCCATCATGATTGACGTCAGCAACTCCGGCAAAGCTGAAGCCGGCAGGTGCAACGGCTAGGCCAAGCTCGATGGCGACGTGACCGTTGTTGACGATCCATTCAGCAATGAATCCCGATGAATTCTGAAAAAGCACGTCGGTGGTGCCGTCGTGGTTGAAATCGGCTGTTGCTAAGAACTTGAAGCCGCTCGGCGCGGTACCCAATCCAGCTTCGATCGCGACATGATTATTTGCGACCTGCCACAGCGCGATTGAACCGCTCGCGGCGTTCTGAAAGATAACGTCAGATGTGCCATCACCGTTGAAATCGCCTGTGGCGGAAAATTTGAATCCGTCTGGTGCGAACCCGACGCCCGCCTCTACAGCGACATGCCCATTGTTCATCTGCCAAAGCGCAATCAGGCCGCTCGACGGGTTTTGAAATAGTATGTCGCTCGTTCCGTCATGGTTGAAGTCACCAGTCCCGGCGACGGTTGACCCGCCGGGTTTGTAACCGACGCCTCCTTCAACGCGCACATGACCGGCGTTCATAATCCATTCGGCGAAAAAACCACCTGAGTTGTTTTCGAATAGCACATCAGTCGTGCCATCGTGATCGAAGTCTCCGGTACCAGCGATCTTATATCCAGTCGGCACGCTACCGACCACATGACCAGGGCCGCTTTCCAGATACCCGACAGATCCGGTCGTGGCGTGTACAAGCAACGTATCCGAGATGCCATCTTGATCGAAGTCACCGGTGCCGGCAAACCTCAGCGGAGAATTTGTCATCGCGGCCGGCGCAGCGCCGTAGAGCGCCGTCGCCCCATGAATGTCGGACGTCGTTAGTGTCGTTAGGTTGTTAGGCAGATAGGCATTCATAATCGCGACTGATCCGGCGTAGTGGTCCAGACCAATCGTGTGCCCGATCTCGTGCAGTGCGAGCGCTTTGAAATACGCACTTCCGAACGCTACGAGGCCGTTAGCGCCGGATACCCACGGTTCAGCAGCGTCGAAGGTAACATCTGCATGTTGCAACATAGAGCCAGAGTAATAGTAATTTGCTTGCCCCAGGATGTTGGAGGCGCCGTCAATTGCAGCTGAGCCAATGTCGATCTGCGCCGTCGCAGCGTTTGTGACATAAACAAACGTGATGTTTGCCACGGCCGACCAAGCTGCGAATGCTGCCTGTATCTCAATCTGAAATGCGGCGGTGAATGACGTTGAGTAGCTCCAGCTGACGGTGCCACCCGAAGTTCCAATCGCGCCTGAACCCCACTTGGGGCCTTCGAAAGCATAATCGATTGCCACGGCGATTTCCTTTGATCCTGATTACTCGAATCAGCGTGTCACTATGCAGTTAACAAGCTCTACATCGAATAGGCGTACTATTGGCGAGAATCTGTTCTTGGTGACCTAGCTGTGAGCTTTCAAGAGGTTGTCCACCCGGTCCGGACCGAGGAAACTGAGGTTGCGAAGCTTCAGTGTTCAACGGAGGGACCGGATGAACATCCACAAGAATGCCCGTTTGACGCCGCTCGGTCGAGAACGATTGGTAGAAGCAGTCTTGAGCGGGCAGACACCGAAGGCCGCCGCATGTGCCGCAGGGGTCTGCCCGCGGACGGCCCGGAAGTGGGTCGAACGCTTCAAGGCCGAAGGATTGGCGGGTCTGATGGATCGCTCGTCCCGGCCGCAACGCCTTTATCGACCGACACCGTTGGTAATCGTCGAGCAAGTCGAAAGCCTGCGCCGACAACGCTTTACGGGCAAGCAGATCGCCGTAGAACTCGCGATCTCGGCCGCTACCGTCAGCCGGATCTTGCGGCATCTGGGATTAAACCGGATGCGCGACCTGGAGCCAATCGAGCCGCTGCGCCGTTACGAGCTCGCCCATCCCGGCGAGATGATCCACATCGACATCAAGAAGCTCGGCCGTTTTGATAAAATCGGCCACCGCATCACCGGCGATCGAACCGGCCAAAGCAACAGTCGTGGCGTCGGCTGGGAGTTCGTCCACGTCTGCATTGACGATAACTCCCGTGTAGCCTTCTCCCAGATACTGCCCGATGAGAAGTAACCATCCGCCAAATACCGCGGGTCAAGTCACCTTGGCGCGTTTAGCGGGTTTCCGGGACCAGCGCTTGGCGAGGATCATGAGTTCATCGGTGAGCCATCGAGTGTCAACGATTTTCGGATCAAAGTTTTCGGGCATCCATTCTCTGCACTCTTCGTGGCGCTCGTGCTTCGGATCGGCGATCGCTTCCAGCGTTTCGGCGTAGCCAGGCGGGCCACCGACGTCTTCGGGAGGGCAGCGACCAATCGCCTCGAGAAGGCGTGGGTAGCGGGCTCCAAATTCGGGGTCGATCAGCTTCTCGATCTTGATAGTGTGGTCCCAGCCATCGCCGAAGTCGTAGAGATAGCGCAGGTTTTTTGCACCGGTATCTTCAACAACGTCATCGAGCCGCGCCTTTCGGGCGTCGAGCGGGCCGTCGGGCCAATCCGGATCCGGCTGCCCCCATCCAGCATCGCCAGCGCGGATTTCGTAGAGATGACTGTTGGTCCACCCCATCGCCGCCTGGACCACCAGATGCAGGCGGTCGAGCCGGATGTTAAACGGGACTTCGACACGGCGCAGCACCGCCGGTTCGACATCGTCGAGCGTGATCCTGAGGCGGGCGATGGTGTCGGCGGTCATGCCGCCAGTGTACAGCGCTCTCGTGCCGCCGCCCAGTGCCACGGCAGCAGCGCAGCAAGGTCGGCGTTGCTGTGATCGTTGATGCGGGCCAGAACATCGGCGAGCCAGGCCTGAGGATCGACGTCGTTGAGCTTCGCCGTCATGATCAGCGTGGCCATCGCCGCCGCCCGGTCGGCACCGCGTTCGGAGCCGGCAAACAGCCACGACTTCCGCCCCACTGACAGCGCAGATCGTTCAGCGCGCAGCCAATCTTCCAGGGCAGTCAGAAGCGGCGCGCTTCGTCGCCGACGCACCTCCAGGCGTTCATCGGCTCCCAGCCCATTGACGCTGCGCTCGATGTCGAACAGCGCATCGATGCGCTTAACCGTCTCCAGCGCAATCGGCGAGATTGCCGGCGCGTTCTTTCCACGCCGGACGTTGGCGGCAATGTCGGCCAGCTCGAAGAACTGACGTCTTGCATGGCTCCAGCATAGCGCCGAGGTGATCGGCCCAGGTGAGCGCGACCGCGCGTAAAGTTCGTTGTAGCCGTCATATGCGTCGGCCTGCAAAATGCCGGCAAAGTTCTGAAGATGCCGAACCGGATGGTCATGCCGCCGATCTCGAGATGCGTAATACAGCGCTGCCGGTGGTGCGCGGCTGCCAAAGGGCCTGTCGTCGCGGACATAAGTCCAGATATGACCGGTGACCGTCTTGCCTTTCGCCAGGATCGGCACCGTGGTGTCGTCGCCATGCAACCGCTCGGCAGCAAGGACATGGGCCTCGATCAGCGCATGCAGGGGCTGCAGCACCATCGTGCAGGTGCCGACCTGATCGGCCAGCGTCGACACGCTGAGATCGATCCCCTCGCGCCGGTAGCGTTCGCTCTGCCGGTTCAGCGGCTGATGCTGGCCAAACTTCTCGAACAAGATCATTGCCAGCAAATTAGGCCCGGCAAAACCGCGCGGCGTCACATGGAACGGTGCCGGCGGTTGCGTGATGGTCTCGCAGGCCCGGCACGAGAACCGCTCCCGCACCGTCTGTATCACCTTCCACTGCCGCGGGATCACCTCCAGCGTCTCGGTGACGTCCTCGCCCAGCTTCGACAGTTTTGCTGACCCGCAACACGGACAGCTCACCGGTGCGGCAATCACCACGCGCTCGCGCGGCAGATGGTCGGGGAACGGTTTGCGCGAGGGGCGCTTGCGCTGGAACGAGCGCACCATTTGCGTCCGGGCCGTGGCATGTTCGGCCGCCAGCTCATCTTCGGTCGCACTCGCCTCGAGATCTTCCAGCCGCAATTCCATCTGCTCAAGCAGCCGCGCCTTGCGCTCCGAACGGCTGCCGTAAAGCTCGCGGCGCAGCTTCTCGATTTCGAGTTTCAGATGACCGATCAGCGCTTCCGTACTGGAGTTCACAGCCCGCGCGCGCGCAGCAACTGCCTCGGCATCCAGACGCGCAGCACGCTCCGCAAGGATCATCGCATGGGCGGCCGCAAGATCCGATGGAAGCGATTCAGACCCGTCTGTCATGACAAGATGGAATCACATCCGCCATCATCCGCAAGTCAATTCTTCAGCCCACCGAGGTCGGACGCCAGGTTTCCTGCGGATGGCGCCAGTCGATCCCAGACAACAGATAACCGAGCTGCGCCGACGAGATCGTCACCACGCCATCGGACTGGCTTGGCCACAGAAAGCGACCGCGTTCCAGCCGCTTGGTGAACAGACAGGCACCCTGACCGTCGTGCCAGATCACTTTTAACAGATTGCCGCTGCGGCCACGGAAGCAGAACAGGTGCCCACCTAGCGGATCGCGACGCAGCACCTCCTGAACTTGCAATGACAGACCCGCAAATCCCTTCCGCATGTCGGTGTGCCCGGTCGCCAGCCACACCCGCACGTTGCTCGGCATCGTGATCATCGCCGTTCCAGCACCGCGAGAACCCGCGCCAATGCCGCCGCATCGACGCCGTCGTCGACAATCACCCGATGCCCGCTCACAAGCGCAATCTCGATCCGGCTCGGCACCACAGCCGCTAATGCAGGAGTTGGCTCACGCAGACCCACGGCTTCAATCTGTTTCGGCGATGTAGGCGAACCGTTATCGTCGATGATCGCCGATGCAAACGTCGTCACCTCGTCCGCTTCCGCCAGACGCCCATCCTGGGCCAGCCGGCGCCACGTGAACAGGTGGCTCGCAGACAACCCGTAACGCCGAGCAGTCGCCGATACCAACCGAGGGCCAGCGCAACTCTCGGCAACGATCCGCTGCTTCTCAGCCAACGTCCAGCGACGCCGCGCGCCCGTCTCAACAACCTCAAGACGAGAAATCTTCCGAATAGGCGTATGATCAGTCATACGACTATGTCTTCACATTCCCCTCGCACCCTGCAAGGCGGCTCTCGGCGTAGGGATACGATGAGAAGGCCATCAGCGCCGTTCCTTTTCTCAAAGCCGCTGTCGCTTACTATGCCAGCCTCGGCGTCACCGTCAGCCGGGTCATGACCGACAACGGCAGCTGTTACAAATCCTTTGAATTCCGCTGCCAGGTGCTCGGCCTCAAGCATGTCCGCACCAAGCCCTACACACCCAAAACCAATGGTAAGGCTGAGCGCTTCATCCAGACTGCACTGAGGGAGTGGGCCTATGCTCAGGCCTATCCCACATCAGACCGCCGCGCCGAGGAGCTTCCAATCTGGCTACACCGATATAACTGGCATCGGCCCCATGGCGGTATAAAATCGCGAACGCCCATCAGCAGACTCGGCCTAACCGAGGACAACCTGTTGAGGCTCCACACCTAGCGCTGATCGACTGAGTGGCCTTCGCGGGACGCCGACGGCCTTTGCGTATTCAAGTCCGCGGCCCAACGATAAAAAGTTCCTAGCCGCCGCTTTTCTTAAATGGACCGCCACCGTAGCCCTCGCTGTTTTCGCAGCGGGCGTTCTCATTGTTACGTGCCGAGGCAGCACGTGGATCCAAACACGTGGGGCTACGTTCCGAACGCGCGGGGAAGAAAGAGGTTTACGAACCCGGCGAGGAGCGACACGGAGATGATGAGCAGATAAACGCGCAGCACCCACTTTGCCATGCGTTCCACGCGAAACTGAAGGAATAGGGATCCGGCCGGCGACTCCAAGGATGGTCTTTTCATTCGGCTGCCAACGTTCGAGGAGTGGGAAGCCACGCGAGGTCAACCCGACCTCGCGTCGCCTTTCATTCGGCTGGAACGAACGCGCTAACTCAGCCATCATTCTTGGGCTTGGCACTTAAGGCAACATTCACGGTACCCCACACATAGAAGCGACTTGGCGTGGGACTCAGGGATTCATCTTGCCCATAGTCGCGAAAAAGTAGGGCTTTAACTTTTCGAAAATATCTGCGCTAAAGCGCTCAAGTTCCCAGCTGATCGCATCATTGTAGCCCGGGGCATGACGGTGGATCGCGTCACGAGACGCCGTCACTTTTGTAAGAGCGCCGTCAATTGATAGCCAGCCGACTAGGTTTTCGCCTGTCCAATAAGGTGCATTAGTCATTGCGATGGTTCCGTGTAGCAAAAGAGGCTCTTAGCCAATCCATGCCTGCTAGCCAAGGGAACCCAAGGGGGCTCTTGAATAAATTTGCAAGTGTGGCGTGCGTGCCGCAACGGTATTCCTAACCATTAGCATGAATCTTTCTCTGCATTTTCAGGAGAGGTCGACTTTCACCTATGATCGATATCGCCACCGGTCTCCAGTCTCTGCATCGTTCAGCCAATTGTAAAAAAGCGATGCGTCGGGGCTGCCCTCAGCTGGGCTCCAGATCGAGAACTGTGCTGCTCTAAATGGCCCTGCCTTTACTTCCAAAATCACGGCAGTATCAGTGGCCGGCGCGATCGAGTGCCAGGTTCCTGCTGGTATCTGAAACAATGGTGTTTCTTCGGCGGTGATGTTTCGCTTGGCGAGTATTGCGCCGTCCTCGGAGAAAAGGAAAACAGATAGCGCCCCCCAAAGAGGAACTATCATCTCCCACTGTTCGCTATGCATGTGGGGCTGAACGTATGTTTCTCGATCAAGCGCCACTACAAGCCTCTGCACGGGATCGGAATGGCTGTCGTGAAGTAAAATATGCGAGCGCTTGCGCTCCGATTGGGAGGCATCTATCAGCAGTCTGTCGCAATCGTCCCGACATATAAATTCTGATCCCGTCAAACGATTCGGCCAGTCGTTAAAGTTCATCTGAGAGTATTCCGATCGAGGAATGAGTTGGCAGTCTGACCAGCATTATATTCGTTACATCTCCAGACTAAGAGCCTCCAAATAGGGGCGGTATTGATTGAAAGCTCGTTGAGCGAGGCTAGGATCCTAGCATTCTTTTCAGGTGGCAGATCAGGTGCGTCCGCCAATTTATATACACGATCGGTCCGCCGCTTAAGTGGTTAAAGGCTTCGCGTGCGAGCGGACAGCTTGACGTACGCGCCAGTTGACGTGGCAAAGCCAACGCGCCGTGATTACTCTATCTCTAACGGGGAAATTCGGCAGAAATCTTCTGCGCCACAAGGCTGCCCCGTCCGTAGTCAGGTGGCCATAGTCCCATGAGATGAGCTTCCCGGGCTCATTGGGCGGATGAACCAGGCAGCCATTGGTGTCGCAGAGCGTATCGATCATCGAATAATAGCGCGTGCCGGACTTCTCCGCGATTGCGCGAAACTGCCGGTCAATGCCGCGTGTCGCGGCGCTGGACCCGACGGCGCGTGCAGGACTGGTATACGTTGACGATGGTCAACGGGATCGCGCTGAACACATCGGCCATCACGAACGGGCCTGCTGCATTGCGCGGAACGTGGGTTGGAACGATCGCGTCGAATGCTTCGTCTGACGTGCCCCCGCCGAATTAGGCCAGTCTGAACTGGAATTTTCCAATTATGATCCCCTGACGGGGATGAGGAGAGTTCCATGAAGGCATCGAAGTTTTCAGAGGCGCAGATCGCATTCGTTTTGAAGCAGGCGGAAGACGGCTCGGCAGTCGCAGAGGTCTGCCGCAAGGCCGGGATCAGCGAGGCGACGTTCTACAACTGGCGGAAGAAGTATGCGGGCCTGATGCCCTCTGAGATGAAGCGGCTGCGTCAGCTCGAGGACGAGAACACGAAGCTGAAGCGGATCGTCGCCGACCTGTCGTTGGACAAGGCGATGCTGCAGGATGTGCTGTCAAAAAAACTCTGAGGCCTGACCGCAAGCGGGAGCTTGTCGACAAGGTGCGTACTGACTGGAAGGTCTCGATCAGGCGGGCCTGTTCGACCCTTCGGATCGATCGCGCACTTTACGTCTACAAGTCGAAGCGCGGCGACCAGGCCGCTCTCAAGCACCGGATCAAGGACATCTGCGAGACGCGGGTGAGATACGGCTATCGCCGGGTTCATGTCCTGCTGCAGCGTGACGGCTGGGACGTCAACGTCAAACGCGTGTACCGTCTCTATAGGGAGTTAAGCCTGCAATTGCGCTACAAAACGCCGAAGCGTCGCGTGAAGGCCAAGCTGCGCTTGGATCGAACCGATGCGGTTCAGGTCAACGAGACCTGGGCAATGGATTTCGTTCACGACCAGCTTGCCACCGGCCGCAAGATTCGCGTGCTGACGATCGTCGATACCTTCAGTCGCTTCTCGCCGGCCGTGGATCCGCGCTTCAGCTATCGAGGCGAGGATGTCGTGCTGACCTTGGAGCGCATCTGCAAGACCGTCGGCTATCCCAAGACCAGGCTGTGTCGCCGTTGGACTGCTTCACCGGCAGATCGAGATTGTACTCGTGGAGCCAGCAGAGCGCCTGTCGGGCACTGCCCAGTTCCTCGACCTTGTCGAACACCAACTGGATCGCTTCCTGGACGCGCCGATCCGGATCTTTCTCATAGCGATCGCCGGCCTTCACGAAGCCGACGGGCGCCGCCACAATCAACTCGCCCCGACGCGCTTTCTCGTAGCGGGCCGAGAGCGAGCGCTGGCGCAACAGATCCAGCTCGTACTCGTTGAGGCTACCCTTGAGCCCGAGCAGCAGGCGGTCGTTGCCGTGCCTTGGCGCATAGATAGTCTCCTGATCGACCAGAACGGTGTCGACCACGCGGCACATCTCGATGAGTTGCTGCCAATCCCGGCTGTTGCGAGCGAAGCGCGAGACCTCGCGGGCGCAAACCGCACCAACCTTACCGAGGCAAACCTCCGCTACCATCCGCTCAAAACCAGCGCGTTGTACCCCGCCGGCGGCTGAACG
>NZ_JBXAMO010000026.1:0-73975 GCF_058800725.1 Tardiphaga sp. GW822-FHT04G09
GGCGAGCGCTAAAGTTTTGCTGAGGGCGGGTTAAAGGGCGCTTGACAACAGATCGCAATTAAAGGGCCGATTGACACAGATGATAGTCCCGTAACGCTGATTGCGCCGCCACGCCCAGTCGTCGATGCCGATAACGTTCGGTGCGGCACGGCTTATGGCTCCACCTCATCGAGGGCTTCTTCTCCAAGTTCGCCCGCTCGGTCCTGCACCACATCCGCGTGACCTCAAAACAGGAACTCAAGGAACGCATCATGGCCGGTATCGAGGACGCCAATCGATATCCAGTCATCCACACTTGGTCCTACAAACTCGCCCAGGCCGCCTGATATGATTCGAACCACGAAAACGCTGACCTAGTAATGCGCTGGGGCAGTCACAGGCTGCTGAAGGCAGGCACCGCCATCGCTGCACTGGCGGGACTGTGGCTAGCCGCCGACGCATGGTCCGGCTGGGGCGGCCTTGCAGGACTGGCGGTGCCGCTGTTCGTCCTCAACAGCATGACTGCACTCATCGTGGCCAATGCCATCTCGGCCGCACTGTCCAACTTTCCCGAGCGCGCCGGCGCCGTTTCCGCGCTCGTCGGCGCTGCCCAGTACGGCATGGGCGTCCTGGGATCTGCGTTGGTCGGATGGTTCAGCGATGGCACACCGTGGCCGTTCGGTTGGGTGATTGCTCTGGGTGCCGTCGGTGCGATGGCATGCGGCTGGTTCGTCGTACCCGTCAATAGACCGACTATCGACACCTAATCACTCAGTGCCTCCTGCCCTCGTTCAGGATAGCAACAGCTCAGGCCTATGGCTTGCGCTGGCGTTCGCGTTGATAGCCGACGATGGCACGGCGGGGCGGTGCATAGGCTGGAGCGCCGTAGGTGTCGAACAAAGTATGGGTGATGTCGTAATGGCGTGCCATACCCCCTCGGATAATGCGTTCAAGTGGACCATCGGGGTAGCCGAGGCCGAGTTTGCATGTGAGGTCCATATCTACCTGGGTCGCCAGGCCCTCGTCGAGAAAACGTAGGGCGGCGTTGTATTTCGGGACGACGAGACGGTTGATGATGCGACCGATCTGATCAGCCGAAACAACGACCTCCAGACCCGCATTCGTCAACGTCTCGGTGGCCGCGGCGACCGCCACGTCGGAAGCCGATGCCGGACGGACGAGCTCGACGAGCTTGGACGGAGCATCGTCGCCGTTGCGATAGCGCGCCAAGCCAAGGACGTTGGTCTGGTCGCAGTCATCACCGATATGCTCGGCCAGACTTTCGTTTCCCAGTTCGATCAGGATAGCCGTCCTGTCGGCATCCGGCACGAATTTTACGCCGCATAGAATTATGATGTCGGCATTCTCCGGCGCGCCCGCTGCGGCGATAAATGCGTCGCCATCGGGGAAGGAACGGCTCGAGCCGTTCTGAATCACTGCATAGGTCATCGGATCAAGCTCCAAACATCGCGTTGCCTTCGTAGTCGAAAAAACCACGCCCCGACTTTCGTCCGAGCAGGCCCGCGGCCACCATGCGCTTCAGCAGCGGAGGCGTCGCCGCACGTGGATCAAGCGTGATGGGATAGAAGGCCTCGCAGAGACGAACCTGGGTATCGAGACCGATCAGATCGATCAGTTCGAGCGGCCCCATCTTGTAGCCGAGCCCCACCTTGATAGCCTTGTCGACATCGACGGCGCTGGCGACGCCAGCTTCCACGACGCGGATCGCATCATTATTGAACGGCACCAGAAGCGCGTTGAGGATGAAGCCCGGCTTGTCCTGCGTCTTCACGGGGATCTGCCCACAGGCCTTAGTCCAGTCCCAGACCATCTTGAACGTGTCATCCGAGGTGAGAATGCCGGGCGACATCTCGATCAACTTCATCAACTGCGCCGGCAAGCAGAAATGCATGCCTACTACGCGGCCAGGCAACTTCGATCCGGACGCGATCTCCGTGATCGAAAGCGTTGACGTGTTCGACGCAAATATCACGTCATCGGCGCACACCGCATCGAGTCGCTTCATCAGATCGCGCTTGGTGGTGAGATCCTCAAACACCGCCTCGATGACGAGATCGCAGCCGCCAAGTTCTGCGATATCCGTTGTGTGCGACATCGCGCCGACGATGGCGTCACGCTTGGCCGCATCCAACTTGCCGCGCGCTACCGATTTGTCGAGGAACGCGGCGGACTGCTTAGCGGCGCGTTCGAGGGCGTCGCTCTTCATGTCATAGGAGATAGTGCGGAAGCCGGCGCGCGCCGCGACCAGCGCGATACCCGCTCCCATTGTCCCTGCGGCGCCGCAGACGCCGACCGTCTTGATTGCTTTCGTCATTTCGCTGCGAAGCTCCTGCCAATGAGTTGGCGGTGCACCTGGTTGGTGCCCTCCCATATCTGCGTGATCTTAGCGTCGCGCATCAGGCGCTCGACGCGATAGTCGCGGCAGTATCCGTAGCCGCCGAACATCTGCACCGCTTCGGTGCTCGCGCGCATGGCGAGATCGGAAGCGCGCATCTTCGCCATAGATGCCTCGACGCCGAAGTCCTTCGCGCCGGCGTCGATCATCCCTGCAAGGTAGTCGATCCAGTTGCAAGTCATGGCGAGGTCGGTCGCCAGGTCCGCCAGCATGAACTGGTTGCCCTGGAACTCGACGATGCGGCGACCGGATTGGCGTCGCTCGTTCATGTACGCCGTCATGTCATTGAAGGCGGCCATGGCAATACCCATCGCATGTGCAGCCACGCTTGGCCGCGAGCGGTTCAGCGACGCCAGAAGGATGCGCAGGCCGTCGCCGGGGTCGCCGATCAGATTGGCTCGCGGTACCCGAACGCCGTCGAAACGGAGGGATGCTGTCGACGAACCGCGGTGACCCATCTTGTCTTCGAGCCGCACTACTTCAAATCCGGGAGCGCCCTTCTCCAGCACCAGCACGGAGATCGCCTTCTTCGCGTCCTCGATACCCGCAAACTTGCCAAACAGAAGGATCCGGTCAGCGACGTCGCCGTTGGTGATGAAGAGCTTGGAGCCGTCGATCACGATATCATCGCCGTCCGCTGTGAAGCGCGTCTTCATGCCCGTCGCATCGGACCCGGCGGATTCTTCGGTGATCGCCAGCGATGCCAGGCCTCCTTCCGCGATACACGGTAGCAGCCGCTGTTTCTGCTCGGGCGTGCCGAAC
Source organism: Tardiphaga sp. GW822-FHT04G09 (assembly GCF_058800725.1). Classification (NCBI taxonomy): domain Bacteria; kingdom Pseudomonadati; phylum Pseudomonadota; class Alphaproteobacteria; order Hyphomicrobiales; family Nitrobacteraceae; genus Tardiphaga; species Tardiphaga sp. GW822-FHT04G09. The sequence continues at coordinate 3,158 of NZ_JBXAMO010000026.1, forward strand.
TCGATCAGCGGCTTCATGGCATGGAAGTTCGTCGCGTAGATGATACCGGTCGACGCGCAAGCTTCTGAGATCCGCTGCACGATCTGCAGATAGAGACGAAACGACATCCGGGCGCCGCCGAACTCCTCGGGAATGAAGATGCCATTGAGGCCGAGCTCGTTTATCGCCTTCACGTTCTTCCACGGGAATTCGCCGGTCGCGTCAGTGTGTTCGGCGTTCGGACCGATCACCTCAGCGCAGAGCCGATCGACCTGCGACAGAATGAGCTTGTCGTCCTCGCCCCAAATCCGATCACGTTCGAGTTGTTCGAAGATGGACATTTAGTGGTTGGCTCCCTGGCCGCCGTCGATGTAAATGGTTTCGCCAGTCAGAAAGGCGATATTTTCGGCATAGAGCGCGCCGACGAGCTTCGCCACTTCCTCAGGTGAGCCAGCCCGACCGGCCGGCACACGCCGCTTCAGCCATGCCTGGATCTTCTCGCTGGCGAGAAAGTCGCGATTCAGATCGGTTTCGATATAACCAGGCGCTACGTCGAGGACGCGGATGTCATCCCTCGCCCACTCGGCGGCGAGGCAGCGCGTGATGGCGCCGACCGCAGCCTTCGATGCGCAGTAAGCGAGGTTTTCGACCACCGCCAGCTTGTCGAAGAACGATCCGATATTGACGATTAGCGCATCCCCCGCCGACTTCAGGTGAGGGTAGGTCTCGCGGCAAGCGACCATCACCGCGGATGCGTTCAAGCGCATCGTGGTCTCGAAGTCCAAGAGCGAGAGTTCAGCGCTGCGCCTTCCTTCGTGCGCTCCGGCGTTGTTGACGAGACCGATGATAGGTCCTTTCGTTGCCACCTTGGCGATCGCATCCGCGATGGCTTTTTCATCGGTCATGTCGCAGGCATAGCCGATGCCAGCGACGCACGTGCCACTACGTGACAGTCCGGCGACCGCGAACCCGCGGCAATCCAGCTCACGCACGATCGACTCTCCGATGCCCCGGCTAGCGCCGGTGACGATGATCTGTCCGTCACGCATCCTTGAACTCCGCCTTCCGCTTTTCGGTGAACGCCGCCATGCCCTCGACGGCGTCGGCAGTGCTATAGGCCAAGGTCGAGAGGTCGGCCTCGATTTTCAGCCCCTCGTGGATCGGTACGTCCAGAGCGCGCGACACGGCCTCGCGGGCGAATTGCTGCGCCAGCAGGCTGTAGGACGAGAACTCATGCGCGAACGCGAGCGCCGCATCGACGACGTTGCCATCGACGATCCGGTGCAACAGGCCGATGCGCACGGCCTCCTCGGCCGCGATGGTACGGCCAAGCATGATCATCTCCATCGCCCGCGCCTCTCCGATCAGGCGCGGCAGCCGCTGTGTCCCGCCGTAGCCCGGGATCAGGCCGAGCTTGATCTCTGGAAGACCGAGCTTCACGGTCGGCGTGCCGATGCGGAACGTGCAAGCAAGAGCCAGTTCCAGACCGCCGCCGAACGCGAAACCGTTGATGGCGGCGACGGATGCGAAGGGCAGCCGATCGAGCTTGGCAAACGCGGCCTGGCCGAGCTCGGCTCCGCGCTTACACTCGATCATGGATCGACCGCCAAGCTCCTTGATGTCCGCCCCGGCGCAGAACGCCTTCTCGCCGGCGCCGGTGACGATCAGCGCCCGCACCTTCCACGTCGCCACCTCTGTCACTGCGTCGGAGATCTCCTTGAGCACGCCGAAGGACAGCGCGTTCAGAGCTTCCGGACGGTTGAGCCGCAGCAGCGCGCAGTCCTCGAGGGTCGTGAGTTCGACCGGCATGGCTACTTCCCGAACTTGCTGCTGTCGGGTTTGCGTTTCTCGGCAAAGGACGCCGACATTTCGTGGCTCTCGTCGGTGTCGAGGTATGGCCGCAGCAGCAGGTCGTGCGAGACCCGCGCGAGACCCGAAACGCCGCCATGACGGGCGTTGAAGGCGCCCTTGATCGAGGCCAGTGCGAAGGGACCGCGATCTGCGACCTCGAGAGCGAACTTGCGGGTTTCTTCCTTCAGCTTGTCGTCCGGGACGACCTTGTTGATCAGGCCGATCTCCAGCGCCTCGGCAGCAGTGATCTTGGGATTGCGGAACCACATCTCCTTCGCCTTCTTCTTCCCGACGAGGTCTTCGAGGTACCAGGTCCCGTAGCCGGCATCGAACGAGCCCATCATCGGGCCGACCTGCCGGAACACAGCGCTTTCCTTGGCGATCGTGAGATCGCAGACCACCTGAAGCACGTTGCCGCCACCGACGGCGAAACCGTTGACGCTGGCGATCACTGGCTTCTGTAGCCGATCGATGGCTTCGTACATCTCGAGTGTAGGCAGCACACCTGCGTACAGGATGGTTTTCTCCATGCCTTCTTTGCGGCCGCCGATACAGAAAAACCGGTCACCGGCACCGGTGATGACGATCACGCGCGTGCGCGTCTCGCGACGGATGTCGTTGATGCAGTCGCGGATTTCGTGACACATGTCGACGGTGAACATGTTGCCGTCGTCCGGGCGGTTCAATGTGATGCTGCCGATCGGACCGTCTTCTTCGTACAGGATGGTGCTGAAGGCCATGGTTCGTTTCCTTTCCAGAGGTTCTTGATTTCACAGAGCGCTGGGCAGATCGCGCAGCACAACGTCGTTGTGTTTGCCGAGCCGCGGCGGCGCGCTGCGTGGAACGTTCGGAATGCCATCGACCACGATGCCCGTGCCGACCTGCGGCACCAGAAGTCCGTCATCGCCGGCGACACGGTAGAACATACCTCGCGAGAGCAAAGCCTCGTCGGCAATCACCTGATCCACGCTGTTGATGGGGCCGGATGGCACGCGTGCTGCACTGAAAAGAGCGAGCCAGTGTTCGCGCGGCTTTTTGCGGAGCATCGTTGCGATGCGCGCGACGATTTCGTCGCGTCGGGCACGGCAGTCGATGTTGCTCCGAAGCCCCTCTTCATGGGCGGCGCCCGGCTCTCCGACGGCTTCCCAGAAGCGCTGCCAGAGGTTGTCGTTGCCGAGCCCGAGCGTGATCGGATAGTCGGCGGTATCGAAGGCCTGATAGATCGCGATGACGCTGTCCCGTACGCCCGACCGCGTCGGCACCTCGCCGGATGCCAGATACGGCATGATCCGACATCCCAGGAACCGTGTCATCGACTCCACCAATGCGACATCGACGACGTGCCCCTTGCCGGTACGTTGCCGGTCGAACAGCGCCGAAACGGCGCCGAAGGCAGCGTCTTGCCCTGCCAGCATGTCGGCGGCCGGCGCGCCGATTTTCTGCGGCTCTCCGCCAGCCTCGCCGGTGATGTCCATGATGCCGGAATAGCCTTCAGCAATGAGGTCGTAGCAGGTCCAGTCGGCACGCTCTCCGGAGAGTCCGAAGCCTGTGATCGACACGTAGACGAGATCCGGACGCACGGCATGCAGCGTCACCGGATCGACCTTCAACTTCCGTGCGACCCGCGGCGGAAAATTGACGACGACCACGTCGGCTGTCCGCACCAGACGGTTCAGCACGTCGAGCCCTTCGGCATTAGAGAAGTCGAGCGCCACGCTCATCTTGTTCCGGTTGACGCTGGAGAACCAAAACGACTCGCCGTCGAGGAACGGAGGGCCCCAGGCACGCGCGTCGTCGCCGCCCTTCGGGCGCTCGACCTTTACGACCTCAGCGCCCATGTCGGCCAACAGCATCGTCGCCGAAGGGCCCGCTATCGACGTTGTGAGATCGACGACCCGCACGCCGTCAAGCAGCGCGTACCCGCGCCCCGTCGCTATCAGCGGTAAGGCATCCGCCGGAATCGCAGTCTTCCGGTCGGCCTTGGTCTCGATCACGCCCATGGTTCTATTTATCCATTACGATGACGGCTTTGCCGCGTATCCTGCCCTGCTCGATCATCTCGAGTGCGCCGGGCAATTCACGGAATGGGAACTCCTCCATGATGTGCGGCTTCACCGCACCGGCGCGCCACAGTTTGAAAATGTCGTTCTGCACCTCGTCGATGCGGGATGGCGCACGATCGCGGTAATCGCTCCACTGCAGACCGGTGATCGAAATGTTCTTCACCAGAAGATAGTTGACCTTGACGCTCGGAATGTCGCCAGCAGCGAAGCCGATCACGACGAGGCGCCCGCACCAAGCCATCGCCCGCAACGCCGCACCCAAAAAATCACCGCCGAGCGGATCAATCACGATATCGACGCCGGCGCCATCGGTTATCGCGTGGACTTGCGCACGCAGGCTCTCGCGGATGTCCGGAATTCGCAGATCGATGACATGGTCGGCGCCGTTCTGCCGCACCAGCGTCGCCTCTTCGTCGCTGCGCACGGCCGCCAGGACGGTAGCGCCGAGGCCTTTCGCGAGTTGGACAGTCGCCAACCCTATGCCGCCCGCAGCGCCACCCACCAGCACGCTCTGCCCCGCCTTCAACTGACCGCGGTCAATCAGCGCCAGATAGGCGGTCTGATAGACGAGCCCCATCGCCGCAGCATCTACGAACGAAAGCCCTTCCGGCATCTCGAACGCCTGATACTCGGTGACCAGCGCTTGCTCGGCGAACCCGCCATATTCGACGTGGCAGAGCACGCGATCGCCGGGCGCGAAACGTGTCACGTTCGCACCGACGTCCAGCACAACGCCGGCGAAGTCCTTGCCAGGCGAGAAGGGCCGTTCCGGCAGCACCTGATACTTGCCCGAAACCACCAGCACGTCGGGGAAGTTGATGCCGGCTGCCTTGATACCGACCCGGATCTGGCTGGCGCCCGGCGCAAGATCCGGGAGTTCGTTGAACTTCAGAATGGACGGTGCGCCGTGCTCGACGACCTGGAAAGCCTTCATCGGGATCGTCCTACTTCTTCAACATCTGGGCCGTGTCGGCACCGAGGTGCGGCGGCGAGGCCTCGTTCGAACCGCGGAACTGCGAGACAAGCGGCACAGGCAGTGCCGGGATCGAGCGGCCTTCGACGGTGATCTTGCGTGACAGTAGTCCGCGTGCGGCGATGTGCGGATCAGAGACCGCATCCTTCAGGGTCACTACGATCGAGCAGCAGACATCCTTGCCTGCAAATAGCGAGGTCCATTCGTAAGCGGTCTTGCTGGAGATGATCTCGCCGACCGCGTCTATGGCCGCGCCCTCGTCCGCCGTCGGCTCACGCATCGCGAGATCGAGCCCGATGATCGAACAGAAATTGTCCCAAAATTTGTCTTCGATCGGCGCCGCAGCGAGGAAGCGGTCATCCTTCGTGCGATATATCTGATAGCGGGGGCTGCCGCCGGTCACCAGCGCATCACTTCCGCCGGGCCAGTCGCCTGCAGCGAAGCCGCTGCCGAGCCCCCAATAGGCCAGCGCCAGCAGGTTCTCGCCCATGGCAATGTCCAGATAGGCGCCTTCGCCCGTCTGGTCCCGACGGCGCAGCGCTAGAAGAATGTTGGTCACCGCGGGGTACGCGCCACCGGCTAGATCTGCGATCAGGACCGGAGGGATCGCTGGCGCGCCGTCCGCGCCAGTGCTCAGCCCGAGGATACCGGACTCGGCGAGATAGTTCAGGTCGTGCGCGGCGATCATCGCCTTCGGACCGCTCTGCCCCCAGCCGCTGATCGCACAGTAAATCAGCCGCGGATTTATCGCTCTTAACGCTTCGTAGCCCAGACCGAGACGATCCATCACACCGGGGCGAAACTGCTCGATCACGATGTCCGCTTCTGCGATGAGTGGCCGCAATTGTGCGACGGCAGATTCCGACTTCAGATCGATCGCTACGCTCTGCTTGCCGGCATTCAGCAACGCAAAGTTCACGCTGTCCTCGCCGAACTTCGGGGTGTAGCTCCGCATCTCGTCGCCGCGGCCGGGGCGTTCGATCTTTACGACCTGAGCACCGGCCTCCGCCAGCATCAAGCTCGCAAAGGGCCCGGGCAGAAGTGTACTGAAATCAAGTACGCGAATATCCTCGAGAGGCCGCATTTCATTTTGTCTTTTTGTTGCTACTGATCACGCGCTACGTGCTGCAATCTTGGATTGGATCGGCTCCGGATGAAGTTGATTGCGTTGTACCTGTAATACGAGCTCGCGCTTGAGGATCTTCCCGCTCGCGGTCATCGGAAACTCATCCACGCGCAGGAAGTATTCTGGCATGTCGTATTTCGAGAGCCCGCCACGTCGCAGATGATCGAGCAATTCATCCGGTCTGACCGCTCCGGACACAGCGATACAAACGCGTTCGCCAAGGCGATCATCGGCCACCGGGAATGCTGCGACACGTCCCGCTTCCATATGGCGAACCGCGATCGCCTCGATGTGAGATGGATAGATGTTGTGGCCACCGCGAATAATGAGATCTTTCAGCCTTCCCTCAATACGAAGGTCGCCATTCGTATCCATGATTCCGAGATCACCAGACATGAACCATCCGGCACTATTGAAGCTGGTCTCAGTGGCCGTCTGATTATCGAGGTAGCCGAGCATCAATGCTGCGCCCCTTCCGCCGATATGACCGACCTCTCCGGGACCTACCTCCTTGTCAGCATCGGCTGGATCGAACAGTCGCACTTCATAGGCTCTCCCGCCCCTTCCGCAGGAGTTGACCACTGTAGTTACGTCGTCGTTGGGGTGCGTGTACTGGTGCGAGGAGTTCTCCGTCATGCCATAGACGTTCTGCGGTCGCACACCTTGGCTCAGGAACGCAGACGCGACGCTGGGTGGGATCGGTGCGCCCGCCATGTAAAATGTAGCGACGCGGCCGAACGTTTTCCGACCGGAGGCCTGCTGTTCCCCGAGGATATCCATCGCGTGAGTGGGCACACCAAGCACATAGTTGGCACCGGTAGCCTCGATCCAGTCGAGACGGCTCATTCCGGGCGGCGGATCAGCCGTGACGAAGCGCCCACCTGAGAGCAGCCACTGTGCAATCCCAACCCAAGCGATATGGTGCGACAACGGCGATAATGACAACAGCACCGTGTCCTGACCGTGATTCCAGTCGCGCACCAGATCACGCGCGTTGGCCAGCAACGTGTTGTCCGAATGCATCACGCATTTCGGCGATCCGGTCGTACCTGACGTGAATGCAAGGTAGACGACCTTGTCTGGATCAGTGCAGGGCTGTGTGTGATTGCTCGCAGGTTTCGGGAAGGTTTGCGGCGTATAGACCACACGTAGACTGGGAATTCTGACAAGAACCGAGTCGAAGTCTGCCGTCGCTCGATCGGCCCCCCAGCCCTCTTCCGTCAAAAGCGCACGAGCCGACAGCGTCGTCAGTAGACTTCCTACCTCGGCGCATGTGTGGGTTTTGTGAACCGACGGGTTGCAGGAAATGCCTTCGCGTGCACATGCGAGGAAGGTCACGACCGCCTCAACGCGATTGGACAGCCACATCATCACGCGATCGCCGCCGACAAGTCCGTATTCCCGTAAGTTTGCGGCAACGCCGTCCGACCAGCTCTTGAGTTCACTCCATGTCAGCGATCGGCCAGCATCCTGCAACGCAACGGCATCAGGTCGCTCTGCGGCATGTCGTGCGAGCAAACTGTAAAACGTGTCCTCACACCATAGCTGCTCGCTGTAGTAGCGCCTCGCCTGGTTCGGATGGTGGAGCGTTAGGTAAGGTTTCATCCCAATCTCGCAATGCAGCATTCTCACGAAGCCTCGATAGTCGAGCTGCTGCATTGGATTGAGCAACAGCCGTGCCAGATTCTTAGAGAATTCAAATAACCGCTGAAAACAGGCGATTGAGAACGGCGCCGAAGTTCGACCTTGTTCGAAGAGTCTTCGCCAAAAGCAAATTTCCTTGCCGAGCAGCCGTGGCTGTGCTCACGTTGTCCTCAAGAAGGACACAGAGGAAATGTCGAAGACAACTCCAGTAGCAATTGCCGGCGTGGCAATTTTTGATGCGACCAGCCGCCCCGTAGCGGCAGTCGGCGTCGCTTCGGATCCGCGCGTACGCTCTCTCGCCTCCGACCAGGCGTGGATGGAAGAAGCGCGTGACCGCCGAATCACCATTCTCAATCTCGAACGAAAGACTTTCGTCGTCCTGCTCATGCGTGCAGGTCAGGGCGAAATAATGCTCCTGAGCGAAGCTCCCGGCCACGCATTGCTCAACTTCATTGCGGGTGTCGAGTTTTCTTGGGAAGTCTTCGAACACTTGCTGACAGACCCGTTCGAAGCGATGACGGTCGTCGATGAAAAGGCCAACTTGGTCTATCTCTCACCGGTGCATGAGGCATTTTTCGGCCTGAAGCCCGGCGAAGGAAATGGACGTCCCGTCGAAAGTGTTATCGACAACACTCGGCTCCATGAAGTGGTCGCAACGGGCAAATCCGACATCGGTGCCATCCAGAAGATGCGAGGATCGGAACGTGTGGTGGCACGCGTTCCCCTGAAGCGAGACGGGAAGGTCATCGGCGCTATCGGCCGCGTGATGTTCAAAGGCCCGAAGCAAGTCGAGGCGTTGAGCCGCCGGATCAAGGCGCTTGAAGGCGAGATCGAGTTCTACAAGCGCGAGAGCGATTCGCTCAAATCGCGCGCCTGCGGCCTCGAAGCCATTATCGGTACCAGCGCTGCAGTCCAACGACTCCGATCGCAGATCGTCAAGATTGCTCCGCTGGAAATTTCAGTACTGATCCGCGGAGAGAGTGGCACGGGCAAAGAACTCGTCGCGCATGCGCTGCACCAACTCAGCCCGCGTCGCGACCAGACCATGGTCAACGTGAACGCCGCGGCTCTCCCGCCGAACCTCGTGGAATCGGAGCTTTTCGGCTACGAAGCCGGCGCCTTTACAGGTGCTGACAAGAAAGGCCGCAAGGGGAAGTTCGAGCAGGCCAACGGCGGCACCATCTTTCTCGATGAAATCGGCGACATGCCGCTGGACGTGCAGGCAAAGCTGTTGCGCGTGCTTCAGGACCGTATCGTCGAGCGTATAGGCGGCGACAAGCCTCAGGCAGTCGACTTCCGGCTCGTTTCAGCAACCAATAAGGATTTGGCCGTCTTGGTCGAGAACGGCGGTTTTCGTCTCGATCTATTCTATCGGATATCGCCTATCATCATCAAATTGCCCCCGTTGCGGGAACGGCTCGAAGACATCCCGGCGCTGGCGAACAAATTTCTGCGGGATATTGCCTACCGTCATGCGCGTCCGATGCCGACTTTCAGCGCGGATGCACTGGTGGAACTCGGTGAGCGCGCCTGGCCGGGCAACATTCGACAGCTCCAGCACGAGGTCGAGCGCGCCTTTGCGTTCTCTGACGGCAGCACGATCGACGTAGCCGATCTATCGGAAATGCCGCACAGGCCTGTCCGCCCATCAAAGCTGCCGGACCAAAGTGAAGCACAGGCTCCGCGCGAATTGAAAGATATCGTCGCCGATATCCAGAGCGAGGAGATCCGCGACGCTATCGCAGCCTGCAACGGTAACAAAAAGAAGGCCGCCGCCGCACTCGGGATTTCGCGGTCGTTCCTTTACAGGAAGCTGGCGGAAATGGATCGGACGAACTGATCGTCCGATCCGTCCCGGTTACTTCTTAATGAGTGGACAGTCGCTGTCGGCAAGAGAGCGAAACGCCTGCTCGGCAGGAATCGTAGCCGCCACAGTCATCAGATCCCACTCTCCCTTGGATTCGGCCGGCTTCTTTGCCTGAAGCAGATACATATCGCGCATCATGCGTCCGTCGTCGCGGATGCTGCCATTCTTGGTCATGAAGTCATTGACCGGAATCTTCTTCATCGATGCCACGACCGCTTTGGCTTCATCCGTACCGGCTTCCTTGACGCCCTTCAGGTAATGCATCGCTGCACTGTAAATACCTGCCTGGAAGGAGGTTGGTGGTTTGCCGTGACGCTCCGCGAAGCGCTTTGAGAATGCCCGCGTCTCATCGTTCTGATCCCAATAAAACGCTTCCGTGAACATGAGGCCTTGAGCTGCATTGAGGCCGAGCGAGCGAATGTCGGTCAATAGCACGAGCATGCCGGCCAGCTTCTGTCCGCCCGCAACGATTCCAAAATCTGAAGCATTCTTGATGGCATTGATGGTATCGGCTCCTGCATTGGCGAGCCCAATAACCTGCGCCTTCGAAGACTGCGCCTGCAAAAGGAATGACGAGAAGTCCGACGAATTCAATGGTGCGCGCACGGCCCCGAGGACCTTGCCACCCTTCCTTTTCACGACCGCAGACGTGTCCGCCTCGAGCGCATGCCCGAACGCGTAATCCGCGGTAATGAAGAACCAACTTTCACCGCCTCCCTTCGCCATGATTGCGCTCGCCGTGCCGTTGGCCAAAGCGTAGGTGTCGTAGACCCAATGCATTCCGAGCGGGGAGCAGTTCTTGCCTGTCAGCAGCGTCGAGCCTGCCGACGTTGTTATTGCGATACGGTTCTTTTCCGGGGTGATGCCCTGCACGGCCAGCGCGACCGCCGAATTTCCGAGCCCCATGATGACATCGACGCTCTCGACGTCATACCAACGCCTCGCGATCGACAGCCCGACATCCGCCTTGTTCTGCAAGTCTCCGGAAATCACTTCGATCGGCTTGCCGTTCACGTTGCCGCCGAAATCCTCGACCGCCAGCTTCACTGCGACGACATCGCCGGGCCCCTGAATATCAGCGTAGGGTCCAGACATATCGTCCATCACGCCAATCTTGACGACGTCATTGGAAATCTGCGCTTGTCCTGGAAGCGTCGATCCCACTAGCCAAAGCACGGTAGCCGCTGCGGCGCACAATTTCATTTCTATTCTCCCCTCGTGAAACGGTTCTTCGTTTATGCTTTTTGAGCAAGACCGGTGCCAACACCATTTCTGATTTGAATCTACGGGGTCGGCTCCTTGAGAAGCGACTATTTGTGTTTGTCGCGGACACATGTCTTCAACACCAACACCAACGACGATGGCTGCACGCTCGCCTTCGCAGGCGCAACAGTGGACATCCACCTACGCAAACGCGGGCCCCAAGAGTTTCCCGAGGTGACTATCGACGGCGCTACAAAAAACTCCGATGGCATAGCGCTTGCTGGTCGGTCGGATCAGAAAGGGAGTGCCTGAATGGATAAGCCGCGCGGAATGTATTACGAGGACTTCGAAGTGGGGAAAACGCTCGTGACCCCTGCCAGAACCGTCACCTCGACGGACATAGTCAATTTCGCCTGCCTGTCCGGCGACTTCAACGAGGTCCATACCAATTTTGAGTATTGCCGCTCGACGTCGTTCGGCGAGCCAATCGCCCATGGCCCCCTGATTTACGCGATCGCAGGCGGCCTCACCTATGCGAGCGGCATCAATGACGGCACGCTTCTCGCTCTGCTAGAGATCACCAATTGGCGCATGCTCGCACCGGTCAAACACGGCGACACCATTCGCGTTCACGCGACTGTCAGCGCGGTGAAGGCCTCCAGTAAACCCGACCGTGGTGCAGTCACGCTCCAACGCAGCATTCAGAACCAGGAAGGGACTGACGTTCAGACCATGACGGCTACACTGCTATATCGCAGACGTCCGGCTTGATATCTTCGTCATCCGGGGGGGGGGCGGACCGCAATCGAATGAAACGGTCCGCCGCCATTTGCGGTTTCCTATTTGGACTTAGTCCGCCTTCAGGCCCGTCGCACGGATTAGTTCGCTCCATTGTTCGATCTCGGTCTTTAGCATGGACTGCAGCTCGGCTGGCCCGCCGGTGAGCATCGTCACGCCGCGTTCGGCCACCTTTGCCCGCAATGCCTCTTCGCTCGTTGCCGCATTCAATGCGCTCGCCAGTTTCGCAATTATCGGCTGCGGTGTCCCTGCAGGCACGAACAATGCTTGCCAGAATACGCCGCGGAAGCCCGGCAAAGTCTGCGCTACCGGGGGCGCGTTCGGAAGCAACGCGACGGGTTCTGTCGATGTCACGGCAAGAATGCTTGCGGCTCCCTGCTCCGTGGCCGGCACGGCGTCGAGTGGTGTTGCGAAGGTTGCATCGAGACGGCCGCCATGAATATCGACGATAGCAGGCGCCGCTCCTTTGTAGGGAATATGCATCAAATCGACCTTTGCCTGGCGTTTGAACATCTCAAGAATGAGATGATTGACGGCACCATTCCCAGAACTTGCAACATTGAGTTTTCCGGGGTTTGCCTTTGCGTATGCGATGAATTCCGCGAGAGACTTCACAGGGACATTCTTGCTGACCAGAAGGACAAACGGCGACTCATAAGCAATGCCGACAGGCGCCAACTCTGTCATTGGATTTCGCGGTGTCAGCATCGGCTGCAGGGTCGGATTAATGGCAAGGCTGGTGGTCCCCATCAGAACCGTATAGCCATCGGCAGGAGACTGCGCGACGGTTGTGGAAGCGATGCCTGTTGCCGCACCGGGCTTGTTCTCGACAACGATCGGTTGTCCCAACTCCCTGCTCATGCGATCGCCGAGTAGACGCGTCATGACATCGGTCAGGCCGCCGGCGGCGTATCCGACAACCAGATGGATCGGGCGGTTTGGGTATTCGGATTGCGCAAGTGCGGGACCGCTGAATGCAGCGAATGCTGCCAGTGCAACTGTGGCACAAGCGGATCTTACGGAATTGTTCGTTCGTCTCATGAGCTGTTTCCTATTTTCGATGTGTGTCGAGCCCGTTCGCTCGTTCGCTTCCGCGTTGGCCGTCGGCAGCGCTTTCCTTGACTGGATTTTTCGCACGCAAGATCAAAATATTGCATGCGACTACACTCCCATTTCCCTGGCGATAACATTGCGAAGTATGTCGCTGGTGCCGCCGCCAATGGGGCCAAGCCGGGCGTCGCGGAAGATTCTCTGCATATCCCCGCCGACATAACCATTGCCAGCGAGGATCGACATGCCGTGGTCAGCTACCTTCCACGCATTCTCCGCGGCGACCGTCTTGGCGATGGCCGTCTCCATCACAGCATCGACGCCGGCGTCCAACATACGCGCAGTATGAAACGTCATTGCGCGGGCGGACTCGGTCAGCATCTGCATCTCAGCCAACCGGTGGGCGATCACCTGGTACTCGGTCAACGTTTTGCCGAAGGCCTTACGATCCTTTGCAAACTGCTTCGCGATATCGATGACCTTCAGAGCCTGCCCGCCGCTCGCCGCTGCCAGCACGATCCGTTCAAGGTTCAGTCCCCGCATCAGCAGTTTCCAGCCACCATTCTTCTCGCCCAGAAGATTGCGCGCCGGCACCCGGACATTGTCGAAGAACACTTCGTTGATCAGCGTCGTCCGGCTCCCCAGCGGGTCCAGCGTTCTCACGTCGATCCCCGCGGATTTTGCATCCACCAGAAACATGCTGAGGCCGCGCCGTCCGGCGTCAGGGTCGGTCTTCGCGCTGACGATCATGAGATCCGCGACATGCGCGTTCGTGATGAAGACTTTCTGACCCGAGATAAGGTAGTCGTTGCCATCGGCCACGGCGCGCGTGCGTATGCCGGCGGCATCGGAACCGCTGGATGGCTCCGTGTAGCAGATCGCCATCTTGATGTTTCCGGCGATAATCTCGGGAATATACGCCCGCTTGTGCTCGTCGCTGCCGGCATGGCGCAAGGTGGCGCCTCCGTAGATCGTCGGACCCAGATAGGCAGTCGACAGGCCCTTGTGATGATAGGCAAGCGCTTCCAGCAGGACGGCAAGATCCGTGTAGGACCCGTTCATACCGCCATGTTCTTCATCGAACGGAAGCGCGAACCAGCCGGCTCGCGCGAGTTCCATGTGAGCGTCTTGCGGATACGCCGAGCGCTCCTCATGATCGCGGATTGCGTCGGCTGGAAAGACCCGTTCCAGCAGACCGAGCACGCTATCGCGCATGAGGACCTGATCGTTGGAAAAACCAAACGTATTGTAATACATAGATCTCCACCTTGGCTGTTCGGCGACTTCTAGTGACGTTCGCGACCAAAAATCAGGGTGCAGTGCGACGACATGATGCCGCCCTCGCTGTGAACGAGAGCGATGTCGCGCTTCGGCACCTGCCTTGCACCGCATTCGCCTCGCAGTTGACGCACCGCCTCGATGACGCCGAACAATCCGCCCGCTGCGCCAGCATGGGCATGCGACAGCATTCCGCCATGGGTATTGATCGGAAGACGTCCGTCGAAAGCGGCCTGACCTTCGGTAAAGAGCACTCCGGCCTCCCCCCGCTCGCAAAGTCCGAGTTCTTCCGCTTCGATGATTGGGACGATGCTGAAGCAGTCGTAAAGTTCGGCGAAGTCGACATCCTTCGGGCCGACGCCCGCCATTTCATAGGCGATGCGACCGGACTTGATCGCACCGAATTCGGTGAGGCTCGGCGCTGCGATCAGGTGCTCATGCGTATGGTGCTCGCCGATGCCAAGCAGCCAAGCCGGTGACTTCGGCCGGTCCCTGACCAGATCCGGATGCGCGATGACGATGGCCCCTCCAGCATCAGAGATCAGGCAACAGTCGAGGACACCGAGCGGATCCGCAATCCGCTTGGCGTTAAGCACATCATCGATCACGATCGGCGTGCGCATATGGGCATTGGGATGCATCACCGCATGCTTGCGCGATTGAACGGCAACCGCCGCCATCTGCTCGGAGGTCATGCCATATTCGTGCATGTAGCGATTGGCGACCATCCCGTAGAGCGCTGGAATGAATGCGCCATAAGGGGCCTCGAAATAGGGATGCCCGACTGCCGCGAGCGCCGTGACGGCCTCGTCCCGCGACAGGCCGGTGGCACGGTTCTCGCCGGCGCAAATCAATACGGCCCGACACCGGCCGGCAGCAATGGCCGCCGCCGCGTGCCCGATCATCGCCGCGGGAGAGGCACCGCCAACGATCACCGATGCGCAGTAGGTCGGCATCAGCCCCAGATACTCGGCTAGAACCGAGCCGAGCATGAAATAGGGCTCGGTGAATGAGTAGGCAGTCAACAGGCCATCGATATCCGACGGCTTGAGGCCCGCATCCACTATGGCACGTTTCGCCGCCTGGGCGTTCAGGCCTAACCCCGTCATGCCCGGCACTTTGCCGATGTCAGACTCGCCCACCCCGACGACGACAGCGCTATTGCGAAGCCCGGTCATGTTGCGTCTCCGTCTGCGATCCGGAATTGCGGTACCGCCCCTTCTCCCCGCGTTTCGAAGGTCACTTCCACGGCCTGCCCGATCTGCGCCCGCAGGGCGTTCGGACCGACGATGTTCGTGAGCAATCGAGGCCCCTCCTGCAATTCGATCAGCGCGACGACATATGGCACTTGCGACTGGAATGCCGGCGACGGTGCGCGGCGAACCACGGTCATCGCGTGGACCGTTCCGCGTCCGCATGCATCGACCCATTCGGTTTGATCGGACCAACATGTCGGACACAGATGACGCGGCGGAAACCGCTTCGTCCCGCACTCCGGACATCGCTGGAATATGAGCTTGCCTTTTGCGGCGGCTTGCCAGTACGGAGCCGAATCCGCATTGGAGACCGGCATTGCCGCTTCGGAACCGCTCATTTCGCCTTCCTCTGGCTTCGGCTGGCTTTGACGAAGATCTCCCGCTCGGAGGCCGCAGCGAAATCAGGCCTCCGCTTGTTGCTCAGAGCATCCAGCCCTTCATGGAACGCCTGGCTTGTGAAGGCGAGAGATTGAGCCAGGTTCTCGAACGCCATCATGTCATCGATGGACGTCTCGAACGTTCTACCCATCAGCCATTTTGCCAGCCCCATCGCTTCGATCGGACCATTCGCCAACGCGTGAGCTCGCTTCAGGCATTCTTCATCGAGCCGATCGTCCGGCACGACGGCGGCAGCGACGCCGTTATCGACGGCCTCCTGGCCGGTCCAGGTGCGGTTCTCGAAAATGAACGTACGGGCGCGAGCGAGACCGATGAGCCGCGGCAAGCTATACATCACGCCAATATCCGGAATGACGCCGAGCCTGAAGAATCCTGCCATGAACTTCGCGCTCTCGGCGGCAATGATCGTATCGCCGACCAGTGACAACCCGAACCCGCCGCCGACGGCAAAGCCGTTCACCCCGACCACGATCGGCTTCCGGAACCGTATCAAGGCCGTGAGCCACTGTGCCGTCCTGTTGAAGCGAGCATGCGTGGACCATGGGTCCATTTCGTTCTTCAGCATCGGGAGGTCGCCCCCCGCGCAGAACGACTGCCCGCTTCCCGTCAGATAGACTGCCCGACAGTCCACATCGGTCTCAAGGGACGCGAAGGTTGATGCGACCGCATCCCGCATGGCCTGCGTCATCGAGTTTCGATTCTCGTCGTTCGAGAGTCGAACGATTGCGACAGATCCGTCGTGCGTAACTTTTACTGGCACCGCTTCCTCAACCAAGACGCTCTCCGTTCTTATGATTTTTGCTTCCGGGATTCTGTCGCTTTGAATTGCCGTCCGCCGTCCACGACCAGATCCGTACCGTTCACATAGGCGGCGGCTGGGGACACGAGATAGGTGACCGCGGCCGCGATCTCATCGACACGGCCGAACCGCGCGACCGGAACGCGCGCGAGCTCCGCATCGGCGCGATCGGTCTCTTCATGGATTCGACGCGTCCCCTCCGTGTCGGCAATAGGGCCCGGCGCGACGGTGTTCGTCAGGATGTTCTTCGGACCCCACTCCAACGCGAGTGTGCGGCTCAATGACTGGATACCGGCCTTCGCCGCAGCGGCAGGTGCGCAGCCGGGCCATCCGCCCCACGCATATGCCGTGATGATGCTGACGATCCGTCCCACATGAGGCGATGCGGAAAGGTAAGGAAACGCTGCTTTGCAACAATGAAACGTGCCATTCAGATCGATATCGATGACAGTACGCCAGCCGTTCGGTGACAGATCTTCCGTCGGGCAGGCAAAATTCCCGGCCGCATTGTTGATCAGGATGTCGATCCCGCCCCAGCGCTCGACGGTCCGCGTCATCGCCGAGACAACCGAATCGTAGTCACGCACGTCGGTGACGATGCCGAGTGCTTCACCGCCGGCGCGCCATAACTCTTCCGACGCTGCAGCGACGACCTCACTCTTTCGGCTTGCGATCACCACTTTGGCGCCCAGCCTGCTGAACATCTGAGCGATACCCAGGCCAATGCCCGTCCCGCCTCCGGTGATGAAAGCTGTCCGCCCTGCAAGTAGCTGAGGGCCGAATACGGATTTTGAATTCTCGCTCATCATTGTCTCGCGGTTGAATGCACGAAACACCTGATTGCAAAGCGCGTACCAGACCTCGTCCCCGCAACAAGTTGACCAAAGACGCCGCCGAGAGATCTTCAGATGTCTTATTCGCGGACAACGGAGTGCTCCGAATGTACGCGGCATACACAATGACGCAGCGCAATATGACTGCCGACCTTCCTCGCTGTTCGGTGTTGTGTCTGGCACGCAACTTGCGAAAGCCGCGACGTAGGACGCCACGAAGCCCGGCTATCGAAAGCCGGGAGCGTTTTGAAACGCATCATTTCTGTACATCTGAGAACGGGCACAATGACAAACGCATCAACGACCCGGCACGGCCCTCTCAAAGGCATCAAGATCGTCGATCTCACCGCAGTTATCATGGGACCCTACGCGATGCAGGTGATGGCTGATTTCGGCGCGGAGGTCATCAAAGTCGAAGCTCCTGAAGGCGACATCATGCGACATGTGGGCAAGAACGGAGATCATGGGATGGGACCCATCCACATCGCGTTGAATCGCGGCAAGCGTCTCATCACGCTGGACTTGAAGAAGCCGGAAGCCCGCGAGGTCTTGCTCAAGATCATCAGCGAGGCCGACGCTTTCGTTCATGCGATGCGTCCTAAAGCCATCGAGCGACTGGGGCTGGACTACGCAAGCCTGAAGGCAATCAAACCGGACCTCGTGTACTGCGGAGCGTATGGATACTCCGCCGACGGCCCATATTGTGACGAGCCCGCCTATGACGATCTCATTCAGGGATTATCCGGGATAGCAGATCTCGGCTCCCGGCTGGCTGGCGAGCCCCGCTTCTTTCCAACGGTGATCGCAGACAAGGTCTGCGGGCTGACGCTGGCATACGCACTACTCGCCGCATTGCTCCATCAGCACCGCACCGGAGAAGGACAGCAGATTGAGGTCCCCATGTTCGAGACCATGGTCCAGTTTCTCATGGTCGAGCACCTTGGCGACCGGACATTCGGCCCCGACGAGGAGACCGGATATGCGCGCGTGATGTCGCAATTGAGAAAGCCGCACCGGACTACGGACGGCTACGTCTGCGCACTTCCCTATAACGATAAGAACTGGCGCGACTTCTTCAAAATCGTCGAACGCCCAGACCTCGCCGGTGATCCACGCTTCTCGAACCAGAATGCGCGAAGCCAGAACTACGAAGTCCTCTATACTCTGCTCGGCTCACTGCTCGGCGAACGACCAACAGCGTACTGGCTGGAGAAGCTGAGCGCTGCGAGTATTCCTGTCGCCCCGGTACTCGGGCTCAAAGATCTGCTCGATGATCGCCATCTTTCGGCGGTTGGCCTCTTTCAGGCGGTCGAACATCCAACCGAGGGATCGATCACCGCCGTGCGTTCTCCCGTGGGTTTTTCGGGCAGCCCAGCTGCAATGGGCACACCCGCCGGTGTGATCGGCGCTCACACGACTGACGTACTTGAAGAGTATGGCTACACGAAAGCTCAGATCGATCGACTGATTTCCGAAGGGGCGATCCTTCAAGGATAGACCGCCCCGTCGCGATAGAAAGTAGCTGCGCGGCGACAACTACGGTGGCCGGTTCAGCGACAACTATGATGGCCGGTATGCTCGCCCGTCAGGCCTGTCGCAGGGAGGGGCGAAGCCCCGACCGAAGAGCGGGCCTGACGGGCGAAGGCGATCTTCAAAGCCCTCTTATCGGGGACCCTGATCGGGCGACGCCGGGTGGTGGTATTGGAACGCTTATCGAACACAGCAGCGATAGGTTCCGATGCCTGGCCACCACATTCCCGATCAGCAGGCACATCTTTATATGGTTCAGCGTCGTCATCACACCCAGGCCGTCGCGGCCGCCAAGGCCGGTATCAGCGAACGCAGCGCGCGTCGGATCGAGAAGGATCCCCGCCTCGGCATGTGCGCCACCCGCAACAACCGCGGCGAAGCCCATGAGAACGGCTCGATCGAAAGCCCCAATGGTCACCTCAAGCGGCGGCTCGACCAAGCTCTGCGCCGCCGAGGCAGCCGCGATTTCGCCAGCATCGAAGACTATCGCCGTTTCGTCGAGGAGGAAGTAGCCAAGCAGAACCGGCGCCGGAACGCGCTCGTGGACGAGGAACGGCGTATGCTCAAGCCGTTGCCGCCGCGGCGAACAACCGATTTCACCCTGATCAGTGCCGACGTCACCCGCAATGGCACTGTCAGCCTCGATCGGGTCACCTATTCGGTGCCCTCGCGCCTCGTTGGGCGCCGCCTCCACGCCAACCTCTACGACGACCGTATCGAGCTCTTCCTCGGGCCCGACAAGGTGATGACCACCACCCGTCCGCGTCAAACACCCCGATCGGGGGCACAGCTTCGATTTCCGGCACGTCATTGGGAACCTGCGGCGCAAGCCCCAAGCCTTGCGCTATCTGGTCTACCGAGACGCCCTGTTTCCCACCCATGCCTATCTGCGGGCATGGCAGGCGCTCGATGCCGCACTCGATGCCCGCCAAGCCTGCCGCGACATGGTCGCGCTGCTCGATATCGCCGCCAACGGCAATTGCATCGATGCGCTGGGCCAGCGGATCGAGGCTGCGCTCGACGCGAGCAAACTCCCCGATATAGCCAAACTGAAGGGTGAGTTCCTGCCCACGGCCAGAACACGTGCCGATGTCACGATCCCGCCACCCGATACCAAGGGCTATAACTGCCTGCTCGCCAGCACTCAGGTGCAGTGATGACCAGAACCAAAGATCAAGCCGCCGCCGTGCTGCCCACTCTGCTGACGGCGCTGCGCCTGCCCAGCATCAACCGCAACTGGAAGCGTCTCACCGACACCGCCGATCGCGATGGCTGGCCCGCGGCCCATCTGCTCGCCTCGCTGCTCGAGATCGAGATGGCCGAGCGCACATCGCGGCGTATCCAGCGCCATCGCGACCAGTCAGGCTTGCCCGCCGGCAAGACCTTCGCCACTTTCGACTTCGACGCCGCTCCCGGCATCCGCAAACCACACCTGCTTTCCCTTACGACAGGCGAGGGCTGGATCGACAGCGGCGACAATCTCCTCATCTTCGGCCAATCCGGCACCGGCAAGACCCACGCCATCGCCGCCATCAGCCACGCTCTCATCGACACCGGGCGCCGCGTCCTGTTCTGCACCACCACCGACATGGTCCAGAAGCTTCAGGCCGCCCGTCGCGAGCTCAGCCTGTCTTCGATGCTCGACAAGCTAGACAAGTACGATCTCATCGTCCTCGACGAGCTCTCCTACGTCCGCAAGGATCAGATCGAGACCAGCGCCCTGTTCGAACTCATCGCCCATCGCTATGAGCGCCACTCCATCGCCATCACCGCCAACCAGCCATTTCGGCTTGGTCTGACGTTTTTCCGGATCCCACGATGACTGTCGCGGCCATAGACCGCCTCGTTCACCACTCCACCATCCTCGAGATGAACGGCGAGAGCTACCGCAAGCGCTCCGCCGTCGCCCGCATCTCCGCCATGGAAAGCTCCAGCGACGATTCCCCGCCCGAGGCATCCCACGACCGGCCATCATAATTGTCGCTGACTAATTGTCGCTGGCGCCAACTATCCAAGCAACCTTCGTGGCCAGATCGAACCGGCTCACCGCGCCGCTCAGCGACAATTACAACTCAGCGCAATTGTCGCTGGGTCGTTGCCAAAACTGCGGCCCAGTGATAGACAAAATCCACCATTCGGCGCCGCCGCATACCGGCCATCATAATCGCCGCCGGCCTCCCTAATCGTCGCGCTACAAAGTAGCGGCAGAATGGGACTAGTCGAGCTTCGCACCCGATTGCTCGACGATCTCCTTCCAGCGGGCTGATTCCTCCTGTGCCACCTTAGCCATTTGCGTCCCGTCCCACGTTTGCGGTTCGATGCCGAGGCTTGCAAACCGCTCGAGAAGTTTCGGGTCGGCCATTGCCTTTTTTGTTGCGGCGTAGATCTTCTGAACAATCGCGTCCGGTGTCGAGGACGGAACGACGATGCCATACCAGGCTTCGTTGGTGATCTTTGGAAATCCCTGCTCCGCTGCAGTCGGGACGTCGGAAAGTTGCTTCATCCGGTTAGGCGATGTGACCGCTAGAAGCCTGATCGCCCCCTTCTGGTGCTGATTAATCATGGCCGGTATGCCGTCGATCAGCACGTCCACTTCACCGGCGATCAGCGCCTGGAGCGCTGGAGCGTTGCCACGATACGGCACGTGGATCGACTTTACTCCCTCCGTACTCTTCAGGAGTTCGGACATCAAATGCCCGGTGGTGCCGACGCCCGGAGACGCCGTACGCACGTCAGACCGCTTTTTCATCATGGCAATCAATCCGGCGAGGTCTTTGACTTCTAACTTCGGATTCACGGCAACGCCGCTGGGCATCAGCCCGACGATCGAGACCATCTTGAAATCCTTGTCGGGGTCGAAGCCCAGGGACTTGTAGAGCCAACGGTTGATCGACAGCATTCCGGGTGTGACCACCAGAATTGTTTGCCCGTCGCCAGCCGCCTGTGCCGCAACAGCCGCGCCGACATTACCGCCTGCGCCATTTTTATTTTCGACGACCACCGCTTCGCCGACAGCAGTGCGAAGCGCTTCGGCAAATGCACGTCCCAGCAAGTCGGTCTGTCCCGCTGCCGGGAATGGGATAATCATTCGCACTGCACCATTCGGCCAGTTCTGTGCGCAAGCCGTCCCGACGGACAGCATAAGCACAACGCAAGCGGTGAGCGCTTGCTTGATCCTACGAGTCATAATTCCCTCCTGCTTTCCTCTGAAATCTGCCGCTCCTGTTCATTTGCAGCGAGTCTGGCCTCCGCAAGTTCAGCAATTGCCATGCCATGCACTTCCATATGCCGACTGGTATCTCGGACGAGGACGGTGAGGCGGCTTACTCTTCCATGTGTTCGCGGCGAAAACACAACTGTCCTCACGAACGTCAGGCTTGCGGCGGCGAGCACCGTTAACGGCACCGGGCTAAGTCTCTGCGTCGTGCCTTGATGCGGTGCGTATTAAGTCGAGCGAGGTTTTCCGTGGTGGTCATTGCACGGCATGGGAATTGCTGAAGATGAATTCGACGCGGCTGGAAAGGACACCTGAGATGTCCATGACCCCGTCGCCTTAATCAGCCGAGAAGGGAGTTACGCCACATGAATGTCTCATCCTTTCGAGATACGGATGTTTTGAGCGGCGTCCTGTTTACCGGTCTCGGCCTTGCCGTGGCCTATGCGTCTAGTAAATACGATGTAGGCTCCGTGGCCCGGATGGGACCGGGCTTCTTTCCGCTTCTTCTGGGAATCATCCTCGCAGCAATCGGCGTAACGATTGCGATCCGCGGAGTGGCGTCGCCTAGCACCGCATTCCATGTCGAGCGCATTCGCCCCATCGTCGCGATCGGACTTTCACTCGTTGCCTTCGGATGGGTGATCACACGCTTCGGCTTCGCGCCAGCGCTGTTGTCGGGATGTCTGCTCGCCATGGCCGCAATTCCACGGACGTCCCGCATAGAATTCGTGCTCGTCCCTCTCCTGCTATGCGCGTTCTGCTCATTCGTATTCATCTATGGGCTGGGGCTTCCGATCCCGCTCGCGAAGTGGTGACCGTTATGTTCGACAACCTCCTTCTCGGCTTCTCCGTTGCAACGACCCCGTCCAATCTGAGCTTCGCGTTCATCGGCTGCCTGCTCGGGACCTTGATCGGCGTCCTGCCCGGTATCGGGCCGGTTGCAACAATGGCCATGTTACTGCCGATCACGTACAGCCTCTCCCCAGTCGCAGCGCTCATCATGCTCGCGGGAATCTACTATGGTTCGCAATACGGCGGATCGACCACTGCGATCCTCCTGAACTTGCCCGGCGAGTCGAGCTCTGTCGTGACCGCATTGGATGGACACGCGATGGCGCGCGATGGACGTGCCGGCATCGCGCTGGCGATCGCAGCGATCGGCTCGTTCGTCGCAGGCTGTGTGGGGACGCTTGCGCTTGCCGCGTTCGGACCTGTCCTTGCGAGCGTCGCGCAGAAATTCGGAGCTCCGGAGTATTTCTCGCTCATGCTCTTTGGCCTCGTCTGCGCGACCCTTCTGGCGGCGGGTGACTTCCTCAAGGCTGTCGCCATGGTGATCGTCGGCCTGCTGATGGGCATTGTCGGCACCGACGTCAATTCCGGTGCCTCCCGTTTCACCTTCGGGGCAGCGAACCTGTCCGAAGGAATCGACTTCGTGATCGTCGCCCTCAGCTTCTTCGGTCTGGCCGAGGTGATCGGCAATCTTGTGCAGCAGAACGGTCGTCAGGGCACCGTCAGCAAGGTCGGGCGGCTGATGCCCAGCCTGTCAGACTTGCGCGAGGCGGCTCCAGCGATGGGACGCGGGACTTTGGTCGGCAGCCTTTTGGGACTCCTTCCGGGAGGCGGCGCGGTGTTGAGCTCGTTCGCATCCTACATGCTCGAAAAGCGCATTTCGTCCACGCCAGAGCGTTTCGGACGCGGAGCGATCGAAGGCGTCGCCGGGCCGGAAGCGGCCAATAACGCCGGTGCCCAGACCTCTTTCATTCCCCTGCTCACGCTCGGAATTCCTTCAAATGCCGTCATGGCCCTAATGATGGGAGCGATGATGATCCAGGGCATCGCGCCAGGTTCGGCCGTCATGACGACAAACCCTTCCTTGTTTTGGGGAATGGTCGCGAGCATGTGGATCGGAAATCTCATGCTGCTGGTAATCAATTTGCCGCTGGTTGGCATTTGGGTGAAGCTCTTGAGCGTGCCATACAGCATCCTTTATCCATGCATCGTGATCTTCTGCTGCATCGGCCTCTTCAGCTTGAATTCGAGCTCGTTCGACCTCTATCTAGCCAGCGCCCTCTCGGTCACCGGCTACCTGATGATCAAACTGGGCTGCGAAGGCGCGCCACTTATCCTGGGCTTCATTCTCGGCCCGCTGCTCGAAGAGAATATGCGCCGGTCGCTACTGCTTTCGCAGGGAAGTCCGCGCATCTTCGTCGATCGACCGATTAGTGCAGCCTTCTTGATCCTGATCGTCCTGTTACTGGCGATGTTGATGATACCTTCAGCACGGAAACAACGCGAGGAGGCGTTTCAAGAATAGTCGCGCCAATCACCATCGTAAAAGTGGCCGACGATAACAACGAAATCGATATTGTCCGCAATTGC
Source organism: Tardiphaga sp. GW822-FHT04G09 (assembly GCF_058800725.1). Taxonomy (NCBI): domain Bacteria; kingdom Pseudomonadati; phylum Pseudomonadota; class Alphaproteobacteria; order Hyphomicrobiales; family Nitrobacteraceae; genus Tardiphaga; species Tardiphaga sp. GW822-FHT04G09. The sequence goes on from NZ_JBXAMO010000026.1 coordinate 27,403, forward strand.
TGATCGCGAACGCGACTGCTCCCGATCTCATAGGGCTAACTTCCCTGTATCGACGGAATTACGGCTGGAACGTCCCCGGTTTCATAGCGTACAACTAGTAGGCGGGCACTTGAGCGCTGTAGTTCTCTCCACTACGCTCGGTAGCGACCGCTCGCCGATACATCCCGACTCTTGCGGCCTGCGGGTCGCGACATGAGCACGAGCACCTGACCCTGTATCGTCACCTTGATTTTCACATGCCGCTCGTTGCCGGGATTTGCAATACGGGGGAACAGTGGACGGGGTTGGTGAAGCGGCTGAAAGGTGCTGCGACCGCGTTCGCGTAGGAACGGATCTATATAACCTCGACCTGGGCTTGGCGCGTTTCGGGCAGCAGATCCAATTGGGCGTCCGCTCGCTTTTACTTAGGCTCGCCAGCGTTCTGTATGATTGCATCAGTAACATTGCGAAACTTGCGCCGCTGACCCGCCCTGCCTTCCCTCAGTTAAGGTTAGAGCCCGGCCCCCGCAGTGCTGTGAAGTGTAAAAAGCTAAATGCGGTTTCAGCATGCGGGTGTTCAGCGGCATTTGCTGCTTTCGCGAGCCGACCGCGAGCGCCGCCGGCTAAAGGCCGCTAGGCCCATCGTCTTAGCGACAAAGATTCCGACTTCCGAGATGTCCATCAACTCCCGTCCAGCCTGTCATTGACAATGTCGTCCGGGATCACGCGCAAGAAATTCTGGCCCTTCTATAAGCGGCGGCCAAGGGTCTCGATAAAACCTTCATACCGCTCGCGGCCCTTGATCTGGGCGGCCGCCCGCGCATCGTTCGGCAGCGGCGGCGTAATCGTCAGCCAGAAGCGGACGAACAAGGCCAGTGTTTCGGCGGTAAGGCTAACGTCCCGCTCCAGCTTCTGCACCTTTCGCGACAGCCGATCGAGACGGCGCGCAAACGCGGCCTCTTTCCGCCCGCTCGATTCTGAGCAAAGCCTGCGGCTTCAGCACCGACCATCCGCCCGTCCGTGACAACCGGCCGGACTTGTCTACGGAAACAGCGGCGGGTGCTGACGGGGAACAGACGACTGCATATTGTGTCCATCCCCCGCGGCGATTGTCGATGAACGATGCCACGTCGAAAGAAGTTTCGCTGAGCATTTTGCTTCTGCTTTTCAACGACCAACCTGATCTGACACCGCAAACGGCCGCCTTGACCGTTTCGGCGCCAGGTTCAGTCCATGGAGGTTTGCGTGGACCGGATGATGTCGCTCCACCTTATGCGTTCGGTATCGATGAACTGTGCAGTTGATTGCACGGTCATCGGGCTCGCCTGCACGCCCAACGCGGTAAACATCGACTGCACGTCGGTCTCGCGCAGGATTTCCGTGACGGCCCGATTCAGCTTCTCGATGATTGCGCCAGGTGTCCCTTTCGGTGCCATCAGTGCAAACCACGTCACTGACGTGAAGCCTGCAACGCCGGCTTCCTGCGCGGTCGGCACGTCCGCGAGCTGCGGCGTACGCTCCGGGCCGCATACGGCGAGGATCCGCAGTCTGCCGCTTTCATGAAGACTCAGCGAGGAGCCAAGATTGTCGAAAAACACGTCGACGGTGTTCCCAACAACGTCCTGCAGCGCGGGCGCCGTGCCCTTGTAGGGGACATGCGTCATGCGCGTTTGCGTCAAGTTCTGAAACAGCATCGCCGTCAGGTGCGATGTCGATCCATTGCCCTGGGAGGCAAATGTCACCTTCTCGGGATTGGCCTTCGCAAAGGCGATCAATTCGCCAATCGACTTCGCCGGAAAGTCGGGTCTGACGTCTACGACGTTCGGCGAGGTTGCCAACAACGTGACCGGAACAAGTTCGGAAGGTTTGAAATTCAGCTTCTTGTAAAGTGTCTCGTTGATCGCAATCGGTCCCGGCGGACTCGCCAGTAACGTGTAGCCGTCAGGCGGGCTGTTCGCGACGAACTCGGCGCCTATATTACCGCCGGCACCGGCGCGGTTCTCGATGATGATGGCCCTGCCCCACTTCTGGCGCAACTTCTCGGCCACGATCCGCGGCAGAGCATCTGCTGTGCCACCGGCCGAAAACGGGACGACGATCTTGATCATCTTCGATGGATAGTCTGTTTCGATGTCGGCCCGCGATCCGCTCGCGAACAACAGAGTGCCGACTGCCGCAATCGATAATGTCCTTTGAAGCGAAGCCCACGTCGTCATCTGCATTCCTCCCACCGTGTTGGTTTTCTGATCAGCCCGGATGAACGCCGCTGCCCGGCACCGAGGTCGTATTGCTGATGAGGCGCACGGTGCGAAGCACCGCCGTTGCATCCGCCACCCCTTTTCCCGCTATATCGAAGGCACTTCCGTGACCAACGCTGGAGAACAGGATGTCTGAACCCACCGAGAATGCCGACGCGTTCCGCCCGGCGAGAAGCTTGATCGGGATATGTCCCTGATCGTGATACATCGCGACGAAGCCGTCGAGATCCTTGCGCGTCACGAGCAGGTCGGCGCCGACGGGCCCCTCGACCAGATGTCCTGCAGCGCGCAGGCGCGCCACCGCCGGCGCTGTGATGAGATCATCATCGTTGCCGAACAATCCACCCTCGCCGGCATGCGGATTGATACCGAAGATGCCGATCCGGGGCGTGCTGATGCCCAGACGCTTCAGCGTGCCGAGGCAGACCAGAGCGGCTTTCTCGACCAACTCCGGCGTGAGGCGCGCCAGCGCGTCGTGTAGACGTTCGTGCAGCGTTGTATGCAGAATGCGCGCCCCGCCGCCGATGAACATCATGAAGACGTCGTCGTCCGCTGCATTCGTCAGCCTCGCAATGAGCCCGGGGTAGCCTGAGAACGGAATTCCGGCGGCATTCACCGCGGTCTCGTTATGCGGACATCCGACAATGGCGTCGACCGCGCCGGAGCGCACCAGAGCAATGGCTTCCGCGACATAGTCCACCGTGGCCTTTCCGGCGGCGGCGTCCACCACTCCCGGCTTGAAGTCGGTTTCAGCCAACACCTGCATCGGATGCCAGTACATCGCTCCACGGGACGGCGAGCCGGTCGCGTCATGGCGCACAAGGGACATCTCAGGTGCATGCCGCCGCACGTAGTGACGGATGACGTGGTCATCGCCGACCAGCACCACTTTGAGGCCTGCACCGCCGGCCAGTTCGGCGGCAGCCTTCACGGCGATCTCCGGACCTATTCCGTTGGGATCGCCGATCGTCAAGGCGATCGTATCGATGGTCCGGCTCATCGTGTGGCCTCCTCGTTGCAGCATTCGGCGCGCCTCGTGTCAATGATCCGTCATGCCGCGGATGCCGACCCATCGTCCCCACTAGGCACGAAGGCGTCGCTGAAGAACGCATTCTGTGCGAGGCCGCCATCGCGGAGAAAATCGCGCCGTGCAGCATCGATCATTGCCGGCGCACCGCACGCATAGACTTCAAGCGCCGACATGTTGGAATAATCGGACTTGACCGCCTCATGCACGAATCCAATGCGGCCTGCCCACGAGGGGGCCGGGCTCGACACGACGGGCGTGTACCGGAACCAGGGATGCGCATCGACCCATGCCGCCAGCAGTGCAGGCATGTAGAGATCCGCCGGCCGATTGGCGCCCCAGTAAAGATGGATCGGCCTGGCCTGGCCAAGTCTGATGGCGTTCTCGATGATCGACTTGATGGGGGCGAAGCCGGTGCCGGTGGCGATCATGATCGCCTGACGATCGGCTTTGTCGCTGAGCGAGAATTCGCCATACGGTAGTTCGATCTCCAGCGTGCTCGCCTTTTCCAGCGGTCGGAGCAGGCCTTCGGAAAACTTACCGCCCGGCACATGCCTAATATGCAGTTCGAGCTCATCGCTCTTCTGCGGCGGGTTGGCCAGCGAATAGTTCCGGCTGTCGCCGTCGGCCATCAACACACGGAGATATTGGCCGGCCTGAAAGATCGCACGCCGGCCCATCGGCAGACGCAAATGCAGGACCGCCACGTCGGGCGCGGGGCGTTCGATCTTGCGGACCTTCGCCGTGAAGCGCTTGCGTTCGATGATGTCGGCCGGACGAATCCGCGTCGGCGCGACAGCCAGATCGCTTTGCGGGCGAGCCTGGCACAGCAAAACGTCGTTCGCAGGCCCGACGCATGCTCCGCGTCCGCGCACCATCGCCTGGCCGGAGACAAGGCCGCCCGCACAAGACGAGCAAACACCCTTTCGGCACGAATATGGCATCGAATAGCCGGCACGCTCGGCTGCGTCGAGAACGGTTTCGTCCTCTGCACACTCGAAGGCGATGTCGCTATCCACGATGGAAATCAGGAAACTCACGACGTTCCTCCCGAAATGTTGAGTTTTCAGCCGGCGGTCGGCTCGTGACGGCGATCCGGCGGTGTTTCAGAGCGGAAAACCGAGCAGCGTATCGACATAGCCGCTGTCGAGAACGACGATCCGCTTCACCAGCTTGGCGTCGTCCTCCGTCACGCGGTAGCGGTCGATGTACCGGCCCGTTGCGAACAGATCCGTCGGACCTTCACGCGTAATACGTGCAACCATGAACGGCGTCTCCGAATCCAATTCGTCACCCTCGACGTCGCCGATATAGGGCTGGCCGAGGAGATGCCGATACGAGTGGCGCTCGTAAACATTCGCCTCCAGCAGCGAGAGAATGCGGTCGTGCAGCATCCCCTTGCTGTCCATCCACATCAATCCCGCTTCCAAACTCTGGCTGTGATTGTCCGCTGTCGTGATCTTGTAGAAACAGTCATCGGTGAAATAGTCGGGCCACGTGGTGCAGTCGCCATCGTCGATCGCGCGCACATAACTGGCCTGGACCATCGAGATTAGCGCCACCAGCCGGTGACGCTCGTGAAGATCAATCATATGCCCATCCTCGCCCGGTACTCCTGCCAGAAGCCGCGAATCGCAGCCTCGGTGATGCGGTCGTCGCTGCTTTCGGTCGAATAGCCGCCCATTGCGAGAACCGCCTGTTCGTCTTGCGATCCTGCCGTGCCACGCTGCACGAATCCGCCGATGCATCCGTCCTCCATCGAGACGTATCCACCGGGGCCGACGAGATTGGACTGCTTCATCCGGATCTTGCGCTGCTCCGGCGTGTCTTCCGCGAAGCCGAAATAGGTCCACTTCAGATGCATCTGATCGGTGCCACGCGGCAGAACGGTCCTCACAGCCAACGCGTTCTGAATCTGCTGCAGGACGAAGTTGGGAAACACAGATAGAATCTGCAGCGTCGTGTCGTCGTTGAACTCCTTGAAATTCTGCAGCAGCGACATGTCAGAAAGCTTCAGTTCCGACTGCGACCGGATGTTTTGCTGGGAATAGACGTCTTTAGTCTTGCCAACTTCCGCCTCCCGATCGACCTCAGAATAACTGGCGTGCGATCCGCCGCTCTTGTTGACGACGATTCCGCCTCGCTGCGAAAGCCTGTTGAGCTCGAACGTGGTAAAGAACGTGTGCAGGATGCTGGCGTGATAGCTGTCCTTAGTATTCTCGACGTAGAGCTTCCAGTTGTTCGGAAGTATCTGCGTAAAGCGACCGAGCACGACCGGCTTGCGGCCGTCCATCACCCGAGCAATCCGCGCCACGAGTTCCGGACCGACATAATCCTCGATCTCCTCGGCATCTTCGTCGAAACTGCCGAATAGCAGACCGTGCAGGACCACGACCCGCAACTTACGTGGCCCCCGGTCGGCCATGCAAAAATTCTTTGCGATGCCGCCCTTTCCGCCGATCCCGTCCTTGAACGCGATCCCGACGAGGTCACCCTGAAGATTGTGGCTCCACGCGTGATAGACGCAGGTGAAGTCCTTTACATTGCCGCGATCTTCCAGCGCCAAAAGCGCGCCGCGATGCGAACATCGATTCTCAAACGCGTACAGCTCTCCGTCCCGGTCACGCGTCACGATCACTGGCGTTTCACCAACGTGCACAGCGACGAAATCGCCCGCTGCCTGCAGCTCGACCTCCAGGCAGAGGAAATTCCAGGTCGGGCCATGGAACAGAGCCCGCTTCTCTAGTTCGAATAGATCCTTGTCCTTGAAGGCCCAATACGGCACTCGCCGGATTTCTCCGTCGTCGGGCCAGTTGGCTAGGCTTCCGTCGCGGCGAGCATACTCGTTCATCTCGCATTTCCTTTTGTTCGCTATTCGAACTACGGTCGTTATGCGAATTTCGTTTACAAGCCTGATGGATATGTGTCAAGTTTTAGAAGATTCCAAAACAGGGTGATCGCTGCTGAACTCGACTGCATGCGAGCCCGATGTCTCCCGTGCGGAAGGTCGCAGAATGAAGTTGGTTTTTATTTCTGGATGCAGTCACATCGGATCGACGAACTGGAAACTCGCACCGGCGGCGGCAGACCTCGCAAGTCGCTCTTTCAACGATATCGAACCGATCGAGTTCGACCCGACGCAGTTCGATCTGCCAAGCATCGAACAGCACAGCCCCCACGACGTCCCAGCGGACCTTGCCAAGTTGAAATCTTTGCTGGAGTCGGCCAACGGCTTCTTTATCAGTTCGGACGAATACACGGGCGCTTACTCGGCGGTGCTCAGGAACGCGGTGGGTTGGTTGCGGCTGGCGGATGCGGACCGGGAGACGCCGTTTCGGGGCGCGCAAGTGGCTCTGTGCGGCATGGCAAGTCGCGGTGCCGGTGGCCTCCGAGGCCAACCGGCGCTTCAACAATTTTTTCGCGAACTCGGCGCGACGGTCGTCTCGCAGCAACTCGAACTGGGCTCTCTCGACGGCCCGTTCGATCAAGCGGGTGAACTGTCGTCGAAGATCAAAAAGCAATTGCTTGACGGGTGCTTACGCCAGTTGTGTTCGTCGCAATCCTAGCTCGCCGACACAAGAACGTGTGCGGAATGCGACGGCAGCCCAGCACCACGGGGCACACCTTGTCTTCGGCGCTGTCGCGATGGGCTGGCGCGAAGACGCCTGCCCGCTGCGGCTCACGGACTATTCCCCGAAAGTACCATCCACCGCATGTGACGTGCGCTGACAAACCGTTGACTCAAAAATCAGAGGTTTGTAAACCGACAACGTATATCGCTCAATGTTCGCATAACGAACAAACAAAGGGCCGGGCAGATTAAATGCCCGCAGACCGGTGTGACCGGAGTTGATTAGCTGCAAGCGATCAAGCGGGTTGCGGAAGCTTTCCCCTCGATGCCGGCGGGTCAGACAGATGGGATGGAGGAAGCGATGTCGCAGGTAAGTTATGAGCGGATCGACATGTCCAGGCCGGGCAATGTGCCGCCTCACGTTCCGGTCATGACATTCGATCCCTATTCGGACGAGGTGATGTCCAATCCCTATCCATACTATCAGGAACTGCGTGCGGCTGGTCCGCTCGTCTGGGTGCAGAAGTATGGCACCTATGCGGTCGGCACCTATGACAGCGTCGTTCGCGTGCTGACCGACCACGATTCTTTCTGTTCAAGCGCCGGCGTTGGTCTTACCAACTTCCATACCGAGACGCCGTGGCGCAAGCCGAGCATTATTCTTGAAGTCGATCCGCCGGATCATTCGCGCACCCGCAAGGTCTTCTCGCGCATCCTGTCGCCGCGGTCGCTGAATAGGCTTCGCGAGCGCTTCGAGCAGGAGGCGCAGGCCATGGTGTCGCGCCTGATCGCAAAAGGGGATTGCGACGGCGTCAAGGATCTCGCCGAAGCGTATCCGCTGAAGGTATTTGCCGACGCCGTCGGGCTGCCGCCCGACGGCCGCGAGCACCTGCTGCCCTATGGTGACATGGTCTTTAATGCGTTTGGCCCGCAGAACGACCGATTCAAGGAGTGTCTCGCAAGGCTTGGACCGTCGATCGACTGGATCAACGAGGTCTGCCAGCGCCAAAATCTCTGTACGGATAGTTTTGGCGCCGAGCTTTATGCCGCGGCTGATGCCGGCGAGATCACCGCTGAAGAAGCCGGGATGCTGGTGCGCACCATGCTGTCGGCAGGTCTTGACACAACGATCTTCACGATCGGCAACGCACTTGCCTGCTTTACCCGCAATCCCGAACAATGGGCTATCGTGCGCGACAATCCAGGGATCGCGCGACAGGCGATCGAAGAGGTGCTGCGTTATGACAGTACCTTTCATTCCTTCTATCGCACGACGACCCGGACGGTGACGCTGGAAGGCGTGCAGCTCGACAAGAATCAAAAGATCCTCGTCTTTGTCGCTTCCGCCAATCGCGACGCGCGCCACTGGATCGGCGCCGACACGTTCGACGTGCATCGCAAGCCGGCGGCGAACGTTGCGTTCGGCACCGGCATCCACGGATGCGCAGGACAGATGATCGCCCGGCTTGAGGCGGAGATCGTGCTCAAGGCGCTGGCGGCACAGGTCGAGCGGATCGAGGCCCTCGGCGAACCGGAATTGCACTACAACAACACCGTTCGCGGGTATTCCGCGCTGCCACTTCGTTTCCTCGCCAAACACAACAAGGATCATTGATGCCGACGATAGTCTATGTCGAGCCGGGCGGTCGGCAGACATCCATTCAGGTTGAGCCAGGCGCCAATGTCATGCGCACTGCTGTCGGTCACGGGATCGCCGGCATCGTTGCGGAATGCGGCGGCGCGGCGATGTGTGCGACGTGCCACGTCTATATCGAAGGTGACGGCGCAGATCTCATTCCCCCAGTGGGCGAGATCGAAGACGAGATGCTGGAGAGCGCCTTGGCGGAGCGGCTCGCAAGCAGCCGCCTGAGCTGTCAGCTCAGCGTCACGGCAGATATCGACACCCTTGTGGTTCGAATCCCCGATCGGCAGTCCTGATCGCACTCATCGACGACCGGATTTTCCCGGCGTTACGCCGCGGCTCGCGCCGCGTGCAAACACATCTGAGGAGATGTCCATGTCTGAGAACAAGAAAAATGCCCGCGTTGCCATTGTGACGGGCGGGGCCAGCGGAATCGGGCTCGTGCTCACTCGCGCAATGGCCGAAAACGGTTACTCGGTCGTGATCGCCGATATGCACAATTCAGATCAGGCCGCGGAAACACTGCGAGCCGAAGGACTGAACGTCGTCGGCGTCAAGTCCGACGTCACCAGCGTCGAAGACACGACGAACATGGTTGCGGTCGCCACCAGGACGTATGGCGGCCTGGATGTCCTGGTGAACAATGCGGGCATCTTCACATCATTGACGCTGAAGCCGTTCGACCAGATCTCTCCGGAGGAATGGATGAAGGTGATGGAGGTCAACACGCTGGGCCCTTTCCTGTGTGCGAAGGCGGCATTGCCGGCGCTGCGCGCGCGAGGCGCGGCGCGCATCGTCAATATTGCCTCGACCTCGCAGCTCAGGGGCGCGCCGTTCATGCTCCATTACACCTCAAGCAAGGGGGCCGTGGTTTCATTTACCCGTTCGCTGGCACGTGAACTGGGCAGCGACGGCATTACCGTCAACGCCATCGCGCCTGGCTTTACGCTGAGTGACGGGGTGCTTGCATCCGGCATGGAAGAGAAGATGGGCGAGGTGGTCAGGCGCTCGAGCCGCTCGATACAGCGCGATCAGGTGCCCGCCGATCTCGTCGGTGCGTTGCTGTTTCTCGCAGGAGATGGCTCGGCCTTTATCACCGGACAGACCCTGGCCGTCGATGGCGGCAGCGTTTTCCTGTAGGCGTTTCGCGATTGCGCTCGGTGATGCGCCAGACTCTTGCCGTGCGCGTGGAGGATCCCTGGGCGTCGCGGCTGCGCGGTCTCGCGAACTAGCCGACATCGAGCTGCTTGGGTAGGCGAACCCGAGCTGGCGCCTTGACGCCCGCCGCTTGATAGCGCTTGCCGAAGCATTGCTCTTCAAGCTGCGCGGCGCAGTCGCGGATGACGGCGAGGAACTGGGTCAGGAATAGCTTGCGATTGACCCGCGCCGAATAGGCGCTGACGCTTAGCGCGGCGACGACCTTGCCGTCGATGTCGCGCACCGGTACGGCAAGGGCGCGCATTCCAAGCTCAAGTTCTTCGTCGCTCATCGCGCAGCCCGATGTCCGGCTTGCCTTGATCTCCTGCATGATCAAGGCGGGCTTGACGATTGTCTTAGGCGTGCGCTGGGTCAGCGTCTTGCCGCAGATGATCGCGCGAATGGCGTCGTCGTCGAGCGAGCCGAGAAGGATGCGGCCGGTTGCGGAGCAATAGGCCGGAAGCCGCGCGCCGATGCGTACACCGGTCGAAATGATGTGCTCCGCTTCCGCGCGGGCCACGAACACAGCACTGTCACCGTTGAGGACAGCCAGCGAGAGTGACTCGTTCAACTTGTCCCTGCCGCGAGTGAGGACATCGGCGCTTGCCTCGACAAGTCTGTCGCGCACGCTCCCGGGCTGGCCGAGGTTACGCAATCTTGGCAGGGGTCGAAACTCACGTCCGACGCGTTCGACGTAACCAAGCTCGACCAATGTTAATAGGCATCGGCGCGCTGCGGCGCGCGTCGACTGAGCGGCGCGCGCCGCATCGGCCGCGCTCTGTACGCCGCGAGACGACAGCGCTTCGATGATCGCCAAACCCTTCGCCAGACCACCCATACCTTCAGTCGGGCGTTTCGATGCCGGCATTGCTCGTTGAACAGGGCGCTTGACAGGCATATTGAATACGGCTTTATTTTTAAAAAAAAGATCACATGTTCGATATACGAACAGTAGGTTATTTGTCAACCGGGGGAACGCAATTGAAGCTTAAAATTATTGTTGTCACGCGTCGGCACGCTCGGTCGACCGCGCGCCCGCGTTCTCTCCAAAATCGATCGTCGAATCCAGCGATTGTCCAGGGCGGCGCCAAATAGATGCAGCTAGCAGTCAACATTGTGGTGCTTGCGGCGATCTATGCGCTGATTGCGAGCGGCTATGTCCTGGTCTATCGGGCCAGTCGCGTTCTCAACCTTGCGCATGGCGAACTGATGATGCTCGGTAGCTATCTGCTGATTGCCGTCGCATCCGGCGTCTCCCCGTCGCCGTTCGTGGCGCTGCCCGCCGCTGCATTGCTTAGCGCGCTCGTTGGTTTTCTCGTCTACATCATGTTGATCCGGCGCATGACGGGGCAGGCTGTTCTGGCGGCGGTGCTGGCCACGATCGCGCTCGGCGTCATGGTGCGTGGTCTTGTGGTCCTGATCTGGTCGACGCAGCAGCAGTATCCGGCGAGGATGATCGGGCTGCCGAATCATTCGATCGAGCTTTTTGCAAGCGCTCGCATCTCGACGTTCTCCCTGGTGCTGGTCGTTGTCACCGCGCTAATCTACCTGGCGCTGTTTGCGGGGCTTTATCTCACGCAGTGGGGCATAAGGACGCGTGCGGTCGGCCAGAACCCGTTGCTTGCTGCGCAACGCGGAATAAATCTCAACGTCATCTACGCGTTGACATGGGGGGTCTCGACCTTCACGGGTGCGACGGCGGGTATTCTGATTTCATTGGACTCCGGTCTCGATGGCACGATGACCATGATCGGGCTGAAAGCGTTTCCGGCGGCACTGGTGGGTGGGCTCGACAGTCTGGTTGGCGCGTTGATCGGATCGCTTCTGATCGCGGCCATCGAGGTAGTGCTGATCCAGACTGCAGATCCCTTGCTGTCGGACGTGGTGCCGTTTCTCGTCCTGATCGCGGCTCTGGCGATCAGACCGTGGGGACTGCTGGGAACGCGGGAGGCGCTGGATCGTGTTTAATCCCTTCACGGCCGCAAAGCCGGAAGCCTTACGGCGAGTCCGCGGCGGCGTCGGCCTGGCGATCGCCATCGCCTTTCCCCTCTTTGCCACGCCATTTCAGATCGATCTTGCATGTCAGGTGTTTCTGGCCTGCATCGGCGCGCTGTCCTTGATGGTCCTGACGGGATTTGCCGGGCAGGTTTCGCTAGGCCATGCCGGACTGATCGCCGCCGGCGCGTTCACGACGGGAATCCTCACGAAAGAATTCAATGTCCCGGTTATCTTCACGATCCCGGCAGCGGCATTGATGGGCATGCTGCTCGGACTGGTGTTCGGCCTGCCAAGTCTTCGCCTGCGCGGTCTCTATCTCGCGGTGAGCACACTCGCGCTCTACTTCGTGGTGATATACCTCGGCGGCGAATACGAAACCACGCGTGGGTTTTCCACCGGCATCCTGATCGAGCCGCCATCGATGTTCGGCTATCGCCTCACCGATGCCCGGGGCTGGTATGTCGTGCTTCTGGTTGCGCTCGCTTTGGTGTTCTGGCTGGTCTTCAATCTTCTGCGTGGCCGCACCGGGCGAGCCTGGGGCGCGATGCACGTCAACGGTACGGTTGCCGCCGCGCTCGGTATCAACGTTCCGCGTGCCAAGTTGATGGCGTTCGTGATCTCATCGGCCGTCACTGCGGTCGGTGGCGCGCTGTTTGCCTCCTATCACGGCTTCGTGTCGGTGGATGCCTTTCCATTGATGCTCTCGGTGCAGTACGTCGCGATGATCATTGTCGGCGGAATGGGATCGGTGGCCGGGGCAATCCTCGGCGCGGTGTTCCTCACCGTGCTGCCTTACGCCATCGAGGCGATGGTGATGCTGCTTCCAGGAGCCAGCAATCATGCCAATCAGGTGTTCGCGCTGAACTACACGGCGTTCGGTGTTGTCATGATCATCTTTCTTGTCCTGGAGCCCGGAGGTCTCGTCGCAATCTGGCGGCGCGTCCGACGTCGCTTGCTGAATATCCGTGTCCGCCCGCGTCCTGTGGAGACAACGCCATGACCGCCGACGGCACGATCATTCTGTCGCTCGAGAATGTCGAGGTGATCTATCAGCGCGCGATCACCGCGCTTCCTGGCCTTTCGATTGATGTCAGGCAAGGCCGGATCACGGCGTTGCTCGGCGCCAATGGCGCTGGGAAAACCACGACGCTGCGCGCCGTCTCCGGCTTCATAGGGCTGGATCATGCGCGCGTGTCACGCGGCAAGATCCGCTACCGCGGGCAATCCATCGAGAACGCGAGTCCGGACCGGCTCGCCTGCCTCGGGATGCGACTTGTTCCCGAACGTGACAAGGTGTTTCCCAATCTCACGGTGCTGGAGAATCTGCAGGCGGTTGCGTCCCCGGACATTTCAAAGGCGGAGCGATCCGCGCTGGTCGAACTTGTGTTCGAGACCTTCCCGCGGTTGGTGACCCACACCGGAAAATCGGCCGGCCTGTTGTCAGGTGGTGAGCGGCAGATGCTGGCGATCGGCGCTGCGATCGTCTGCAGGCCGGACCTTCTGCTGATCGACGAGCTCTCGCTCGGGCTCGCACCGATCATCGTCGAAGAAATCGTCGCGCGACTGGTGGCCCTGCGTCGCGACATGAACTTGACGATCCTGCTGGTCGAGCAGAGTGCGAACGTTGCCCTCAAGATTGCGGACTATGCCTATGTTCTGGAAAACGGCCGCGTGACGATTTCCGGCGCTGCGGTCGACCTTCGCCAGGATCCGGCGGTGCAAAACGCGTATCTCGGTCATGGTGCATCCGGAGCCGAGCGCCGTAACTACCGGGATATTGCGATCGCTCGCGGCGCAACGAACGGCGGGAGCCTGTTCGGATGACGCCAGCCAGCACCGACATTCACCCCTCGCATGCCAACGGCGTCGGACCCGCTGCGATTGCGCTCGTCGTCGAGAACGTCATTCTCTCGTTCGGCGGCTTGACGGTTCTCAACGGAATATCCCTGAACGTTCGCATGGGAGAACTCCTCGCATTGATTGGGCCGAATGGCGCGGGCAAGACCAGCGTTCTGAATTGCATCAGCGGTCTTTACCGACCTTCCTCGGGACGGATACGTGTCGGCGACACCGATATCACCGGGTTCAAGCCGGATCACGTTGCGCGGCTCGGCGTTGCCCGGACCTTCCAGCACGGCGAACTATTCCCGCAAATGAGTGTCATCGACAACCTGCTCGCCGCACGGCACGCGCGTATTCGCACCGGCACCTTCTCGGAAGTGTTCCGTACGCAGGCCGCGCGACGCGAGGAGGAGCGTCATCGCGCTTGCGTCGATGGGGTCCTCAAGTTTGTTGAAATGGAGCGTTATCGCGATGCCCCCGCCGGGGACCTTTCGTTCGGCCAACAGAAGATAGTCGGCTTTGCACGAGCGCTGGCCGCCGAACCATCCGTGCTTCTCCTCGATGAGCCGTCAGCAGGCTTGTCGCGCGACGACCGTGAGGGCCTGGCCTATCTGATCCTCAAAAGCAAGTCGTCGCTGGGACTGCCGGTGATCTGGATCGAGCACGACATGGAGATGGTGTCCGATCTCGCGGATCGGATCCATGTGCTCGACTACGGCCGCTCGCTCGCCGACGGCGCGCCGCGTGACGTGCTCGAGAATCGGGAGGTCATCAAGGCTTATCTTGGCGAGGCATGAGAACCCGAGGCTCCGAAGATCACGCGCGCAGGCAGCACCCTGGCGGTGGCCGCTGTAGACCACGCCATATCGCCACCAAGCTGTGCCCGATCGGTGCAGTAACGATGGGATCGAGACTGATTCTTTTCGCCCCGGCAGTGCCGTCGACGATGGCGAACCGGCAAGGCACGCGCCTGACGATGAGCAGACGGCGAGACGGAACGCGACGAATTTAACACGCAAAACGACGATATTGTCGGGAGGACTACATGCGATTGTTTCAGGTTGGGATCATGTCGGCCGGGCTTGCTCTGATGAGCGTTGGCGCGCATGCGCAGGAAACCTACATGGTTGGAATGAGTGCGGCGCTCACCGGTCCCGGCGCGAGCACGGTGGCGGGCGCTGCGGAAGGGCTCAGACTGTATATCGACCGCGTCAACAAGTCCGGCGGTGTCAACGGCCGGCAGATCACGCTGGTGGTGCAGGATGACCAGGGCGAGCCATCGAAGGCGGCAGCCAATGCGAAGAAGCTGCTCACTCAGGACAAGGTTTCGCTGCTCATCAACACCAGCCTTTCGTCGACATTCGCGCCGATGATTGCTGAAGCGCAACGCGCTGGCATTCCGCTTTTGTTTGCGGGCTCCGTCTGTCCGTCGGAAGTGTATCCGCCGGCCAACGAATTCCTGTTCTGCACGACGTCGTTTTCGGCGGCGCACGACGCGCGCGCAACCATCGATTTCATCAAGGAGAAATCGGGCAGCAGCATCAATATCGGACTGGTGGCGATGGCCATTCCGGTGTCCCGGCTTGGCATCGACGCTGCCGAAAAATTCTCAGGTGAAGCTGATATGAAGGTGATCGGCAAGGAAAACATCCCGCCCGCTACCGCCGACTACACGCCGTTCGCCACCAAGATCATGCAGGGCGGTCCCGACTGGGTCTATTGCTGGGCGCCCTGGATCACGGAGATCAAGACATTTGGCGCCCTACGCAAGCTCGGCTGGAAGGGCGGATATGCTCTGAACGTGCTGCCGGAGACCGAAGCCGAGCTTGCCCAAATCAAGGACGGCGAACTGTACGCGATGGGCGCCAATGCGATGTTTTTCGAGGACCTCGCCGTTCAAAAGGAGATGTCCAAGGCGGCAAAGGATGCCAATTCGACGTACAAGCCGGAGCAGATGTCCGACGGCTGGATCGGAGGCATGACGATCGAGACCACGTTGGCGGCTGCGGGATGGCCGGCGACTTCCGCAAAACTGAAGGACGTCATGTCCACCTTGAAGGTTGACACGAAGGGTCTACGCGGCGGGCCGATCGCGTGGACCAAGGATAACCATTTCCGCACCACGCAGTACTACAGGGTTTATCGATGGGATCCCGCCAAGAACGCGATCCAGATTGCGTCCGATTGGAAAGCATACGATATCAAGTAGCCGACGAGATCGCAGGCCGAGGCTTGTCCTCGGCCTCCCCCTCAGTTCTTGGCCGTCGTTGATCCCAGACTCCGCAAGGTGAGGCTGATCCCGCCGGCCCCGACTACCGTCGGCAGGCGAGCCCCGAACGATCAAGCCAGGCGTGAAAAAGCCCGCTTCGCGGCCGCGCCTCCGGTCCGTTCATGGGACGATGAGCGGTGCCACAACCAGCGCCGGCGACGTTGCCGCGCGGCGACGACATCGACCGGCCGGCCAACCTCTTCGACCCGCTTCGCAGATTCTTGGCAGCGCGATGTCGGTGACAAGGCGGTCTATGCGACCGGGCTGGATGAGAATTCCAAGTCGATCGGGCGCCCCGCGTGAGCAGAGACAATTGATGTCACCGGACCAAACGTCAAGGCGCGACGAGCCTTCCGAAAGGCTTCCCGCGACGGCGGTCGAAACGCGAGATGGTGGGCTGTATGACAATCTCCGACAGCGTTCGGCGCAAAGGCCCAGCGCAAGCCTAGGTTAGGCTCGTCAATCTGTTGAGGAATGGCGCACTTTTCGAACGAAACTGCGAACTTCTTAGCATTGAAATTGCCATTCAAATCGGGGCAGTCGTGGATCGCGACGCCCAACGGCCGGCGCTCTAGGAGAGAGGCAGCCGCCGGCTAACAGATTTTAGTCTTACCTTTGAAACAGCGGGCGGCTCTTTTTGATGATCATCTCAATCGAACGGCCGATACAGGGAGCGCGCGATCAGCAGCTTCATGATTTCGTTGGTGCCGCCGTAGATCTTCTGAATGCGCGCGTCGACGAACATCCGCGATATCGGATATTCCTGCATGTAGCCGTAGCCGCCGTGAAGTTGCAGGCATTCGTCGGTGGTCTCCACCTGCTTTTGCGTGCACCACCACTTCGCCATCGACGCGGTCACGGCATCGAGATCACCGGCGATGAGCCGCTCGATGCACCAGTCGAGAAAAACCCGCGCTATCGTCGCTTCGGTCCTGCGCTCGGCAAGCTTGAACGCCGTGTTCTGAAAGTCGATGATCGGTTGGCCGAATGCCTTGCGCTCTTTGGTATATTCGGCGGTCAGCGGACTGCCCGCTCCATCGACGCGACGGCGCCGACGGCGATGATGATGAGCCGCTCCTGCGGCAATTGCTGCATCAGCTGCTTGAAGCCCTGACCCTCCTCCTCGCCGAGCAGGTTCTCGGGCGGCGCGACCGCATCCTCGAAGAACAATTCGGATGTGTCAGATGCGTGCACTCCGATCTTGTCGAGGTTGCGCCCGCGCTTGAAGCCGTCATTGCCGGCGGTTTCGAGCACGATCAACGAGATGCCCTTGGCGCACGACCCGCCCGTGCGTGCGCCCACAATGATCAGGTCGGCGGTCTGGCCGTTGGTGATGAAGGTCTTCTGACCGTTGATGACGTAGCTGTTGCCCTGACGTCGCGCGTTCGTCCGCACGCTTTGCAGATCGGAGCCGGTTCCGGGCTCGGTCATCGCGATGGCGCCGATCAGTTCGCCGCGCGCCATGCCGGGCAACCAGCGACGTTTTTGTTCCTCCGAACCATAGTTCAGGATGTAGTGCGCGACGATGCCGCTGCTGACCGTAACGCCGCTCAGCACTTCCGGGACAATGCTCTCGATGTCCTCAAACACCGCCGCGTCATAGGCGAATGTCGCACCGAGCCCGCCATAGGCTTCCGGGACGCTTGGCAGCAACGCGCCCATATCGCCGAGCGCTTTCCAGGCGGAGCGATCCACCATCTTTTGCTGCCGCCATTTTTCGGCGTGCGGGTCCAGATCCTTGGTGAGGAACTTGCGGAACTGGTCGCGAAAAACATCCAGCTCCTCGGTCATCCAGGAAGAACGGTAGGCCATCACGATATCACCTCAAGAGAGATGGAATGATTTCACGGTTGCGTCGGCTCCTGGTCAAGCCCGCCTGCGCGCCTCAAATCAGAATGCCGCCGCCGCAGACCACCACCTGGCCGCTGATGTAGTTCGATTCCGGACTGCAGAACAGGTAAACCGCGTCCGCAGCCTCTTCCGGCGTGCCGCCGCGCCCGAGCGGAATCATTCTGGCCATGGCGTCGAGCATTTGCGGCTGGACGCCGACCTTGATGTCGCGCCCGGCGACATCGATGGTTTTCTGCTGGGCCTCGATCGGCTGGGTCAGGCGGGTATTGATCAGGCCGAAGGCGACGCAATTGACGTTGACCTTGTAGCGTCCCCACTCCTTGCACATCGTACGCGTCAATCCGACCAGCGACGCCTTGGCCGAGGAGTAACTCGCCTGCCCCGCATTGCCGTAGAGTCCCGCGATCGACGAGATGTTGACGACCTTGCGAAACACTTCGCAGCCGGCCTCGGCTTCCTTTTTCGCCATGATCCGGATCGGCTCGGCCGCGCCATTCCCCGGACGGTCAGTTCAAACTCCCCCGGGTGTGGTCGGTCAAACTCCTCCACCCGTGAAGCAGGACAGGGATGGTTTAATCTGGCTTTGTTTCCCTGGCAAGAGTTTCGGCGGCCTGCTTGAGACGATAGCTGCGACCGTCGAACTCGAGCAGATGACAATGGTGCATCAGGCGATCGAGTATGGTCGTGCTCATGGTGTTGTCATTCAAGTAGGCCCCCAATCCTGCACGACACGATTAGAGGTGACGATGACGCTGCGGTGCAATTTGTAGCGCTGATGGATCAGGGTCTGCAGCAAGGCGGCGGCGTCGTCGGGGATGGTGCGGGAGAGGAATAGATCGTCCAATACGAGCAGATCGCAGTCGATGATGTTTCGCAGCCGGACCTCGCGCTGCGTGACGGGGCTCAGGGCGTAGCGGTGGAAGAAGTCGTCGGTCTCGAGATACTGGACCTTGTGGCTCTGCAGGATCGCCTGATAGGCAATCGCCTTGGCGATGTGCGATTTCCCGGTGCCAGGTTTGCCGATGAGCAATGCGTTCTCGCCGGCGGCGATGAACGCCAAGGTGTGGAGCTGGAAGCTGGCCTGGCGCGGCAGTTTGGGATTGAACGACCAGTCGAACTCGGCAAGCGCCAGCTTTTCTTCGAGCCCGGATTGCTGGTAGCGGCGCTCGATGAGGCGGGACTGACGACGATCCATTTCGTCCTGCAGGATCAGGGAGAAGGTCTCGAGAAAGGGCTGATTGGCGCCCTGCGCCTGCAGCACGCGGGTCTGCAGCGTGTCGCGGACGCCCGACAGGCGCAGTTGTCGCAAGCAGCGTTCGATTTCCGGCATGGTCATCGTCATGTGGTCGGGTCTCCAGTTGGGGGGTGGGAAGCGGTGGGAGCGCTCGTGGCGCCGGAGCTGGCCGGGGTTGCGCAGGCGCCACGAGCGCGGATTGCAGTGACGACGTCGTCGCTGGTCTCGATAGGCAGGCCATTGCCGGCGGCATGCCGCACAGCGCGGCTGAAGAGATCACCGTATTCCGCGGCGACGCGGATCAGCGGATGATCCTGCGTGAGCAGCAATGGCGGCTGCGGCGCCGCTTTAACCTGCTCGAGCGCCTGTTCGAACAGCTGCTCGACGGTCGCACGCACGTGCTTGTAACGGTAGATGCGGTTGCTGATGGCGTGCGCGCAGGCCTGTTCGACCAGCCGGGCCGGATACTTCCGGCTCAGCCCGACAATGCCCCACATCGCGCGTTGTCCGAGCCGCCCTTCGGTGTCGAACATCTGCTGGCACAGCGCCTTGGTCTGCGGGCCGATGCGGCCGGCGTTCGACAGCAGGAAGGCGGTTTGCCGCGACGGATTGAACGGCCGTTCGCTGGTCGGCAGGACGACAGAACCGGGGTACGCCATGCGGGAATGAACGCGCAGCAGCGCCTGGGTGCGACGGTCACGGATCTCGATCGTGGAGGTGTAGATCCGCACCACGACCTGGCTGCAAATGGGCGCGGGCCGCGCGGCGTAATAGCTACTATCGACGCGCACGGTGGTATCGTCGCAGACGGTCCGGACAACCTCGGTGAAGCTGCGGAAGGCAGAGACAGGCAACGGCCGCAGGTGCGGCTTCTCCTCCTGGAACATGGCCTCGACCTGCCGGCGCGTGCGGCCGTGGATGCGCTTGGAAGCCCAGTTCTCCTCCCAGTGCCGCAAAAACTCGTTCTGGGCCTCCAGCGTCTCGAAGCGCCGTCCGGCCAGCGCGGTGCCCTGGGTATGTTGAATCGCATTCTCGACGCATCCTTTCCGGTTGGGGTCAGCCACGCGGGCGGGATCGGCGACAACGGCGTAATGAGCGAGCATCGCGCCGTAAATCGGATTGAGTTCCGGCTCGTACAGGTCGGGCTTGAGGACCCCTTCCTTCAAATTGTCCAGCACGATGTAACTGGGGACCCCACCAAAATACCGGAACGCCTCTTCATGAAGCTGCGCCCAGACCTGCTGGCTGGATTTCCAGACCACCCGCCGAAAGCTGCGCCGCGAGTAACGCAGGGTCATCACAAACAGGCGTGGACGGCGGTACCGGCCGCTGTTCGGATCAACCGTCAGCGCGCCCTCGCCATAGTCGACCTGGGCCTCCTCGCCGGGGAGAAACTCAAGACGATCAAACTGATGGGGATCGGTGTGCCGCAACGTGCGGACAAACCGCTTGACGCTCTCGTAACTGGCCGCAAAGCCATACTGATCAACCAGGTCCTGATAAATCGCTTGCGCGTTCCGCTTCAGGCGAACCTGCTGTTCGATCCACGTCCGATGCGGTTCGCAGGCCGAGCGGACCACGCCGCTGGTGAGCGACGTCACCGGCGCCTCAAGGGCCGGTGGTCGGGGTGGGGGAATTTGGCTTTCCCTGCTCTGCGAGCCGGCGGTCACTTCCCCGGGGGACTTTGCCTCCGCGGCAGCCAGCAGCGCCCGATACCGGCGGATCGTTTTGCGGTCGACCCCCGTCAGCAACAGCTTGCCCCCGTCGGTGACGATTCGCTCGCCGAGCTGCAGTCCGCTGCTGACCACGAAAGAGTGACTCTCATAGGTCTCGATGGCGATGCTCTTCAGCGATACGACGCTGGTCTTTGCGTCGATGGTCCATACCGCCGGCCCATTCTGGTCCGCGGTGAGCGCATTCCATGGCAGGACGATTTTGCCGACCGGCTTCTCGCGACCTTCGATGGCGATAGGGCTGCCCAGCGTCATCGCGGCCGGCGCGTCCTGGATGGCCACCTTGACCCGGACGGTGGCGTTTTTCGAATCTACCGTGGGCGATATCTCGCGGACCCTCCCGAGTGCGGCGACACCCGGATCCGACAACAGCGTGAGCTGGAAAATCTCGCTGTCCGCCTGCCGCAGGAAGAACGATTCATGCACGTCGAAAACGCCGTCCCTGGTGCCGTCCTGGGCCAGCGTGTAGGCCGATTGAGCAGACTGGGCGACCTGGCCGACCTCGACATTTCGTGCCGTGATGATCCCGGCGGCGCTTGCGCGAAGGTCCGTGTAGCTCAGGAGGTCCGTCGATCTGCCGAGCTGGGCCTCGGCGGCCTCCAGCATTCCTTCCGCGGTCTTCAATGCTTCCTGGGCCTGATCGTAGGCGACCTTCGTCGTGAATCCGCTCACCATCAAGGCCTTCTGCCGTTCGAAGGTCGCGGTGGCGACGCGGAGCTGGGCCTGGGCGGCCGATAGTGCGGCCTTCGACCCCTCGACGTCGGCGCGCTGTTCGGTCGGATCAATCCTGGCCAACACGTCCCCGGCGTTTACATGCGCGCCGACGTCGACCAGACGTTCGGTGACGCGTCCGCTTACCCGGAAGGAAAGCTCGGTCCGCACGCGTGCCTGCACATCCCCCGTCAGGCGAATCACGGCCTGCCGCGGCTGCAGACGGACAATTTCTGTTCTCACGACGGTCGCCTGCCGGGTCACGACCGCGTTTTCACCGCAGCCGCTGAGAAGCAGCACCATCGGCAGCAGGATCGAGAATGGACGTAATTGTTGCATGTGGGCCGACGTTGCTGACCTTGCGGTGCGAGCGCAGGCTTTCGCTGCGGAAGGGAAATGAGGTGCGGGTGGTTTGGGGCGGGCTAACTGCACTGCCGTCCCTTCAGGATCGGACAAAATTCCGATCCGACTTCGTCTTTTTCGGTCATTGACAATTGCCAGCAATACACGGCCGTCCGACGACCTCGCGGCTCAGCTCAGGGCGTCTTTCGTCAGACCCCAGGCCTGATTGAGCTTGGCAGAGCGCGCCTCGTATTCGGCATTCGCCTTGACGATCCGCTGGTCTATCCTTGCTTTGATATCCGAGGCAGCGGCGGCGGCCTGCTCGCTCAACGCGTGGATCAAGGCGTGCGCTTCGGCCTTCAAAACTTCTGACTTGGTCTTTGCGCGCGCGACCGTTTCCTCGAGCGCAAGCGTCGCTGCGGCAAGATGCTGTTCAAGCTGCTTCTTGGCATCTCCCGTCGCCTCGGCGAATTCCGCCTTGAGCCGCTGGATATCATCGGCCTGCCCCGCGATCTCCTTCACAATACGATCATCATCGGAATCGCTGCGGTAGGTCCGCAGCACGCGACCGCCGAGCGCCAGCATCCGGGTATCGAGAGGGATCGCCCAATCTTCGGAAATCTCGGCCACGATAGCCGTCGTTCCGGGCTTGAGCGCGTCAGCGACCTTGCGAACGAAGTCCGCCGAAACGCCGGCATTCAAAAGGTCGCCGTAGCTACCAATCAGGGCGCCGCCTGCGAGGCCAAGCATCGCGCCGACAGGCCCACCGAGCAGGCCGATCAGCCCGCCCGTCAAAGCCCCGACCGCCGCTCCTCGTGGACCGCCCGTCGCCGCGTCTTTCAGCGAGACGGCGCCACCAGGATCCTTGGCGATCACGGCTTCGCTGAACAGGACGATACTGCCGTCACCGTGCAACTCGGCAAGGACACGGGTTCCTTCGTAGGCCTTGGCTTCGTTTTCGAAAACGATGACCGCGACCTTGTTCATCGGGGCGCCTTCTCTGAAGTTCAATGCGAGTTGCAGAATGTCGATCAAGGCGCGAAAAGGTCTTAAGCAATCCCATTTATTCAACATGTGTTGATTAAAACGATGGCAACATTATGTCAAGGCTGCGGCTCCGCCGCATGACTGAAGAGATTTGACGATGGCTGTAAAGGAAGCTCCAAAGCGTCGAGGGCGCCCACCAAAAGCGGAGCAGCCCAAATCTGTTGCGATCCTGCAAGCCGCCCTTGCCGCGTTCGCCAAACATGGCTTTGAAAGCACCAACCTTCGTCAGATCGCGACCGAGGCTGGAATTGACGTGGCGCTGATCTCCCATCAGTTCGGGTCGAAGTACGGCCTTTGGACGGCGGTGGTGGACGACATTGCGGAACGCACCCTCCCCGAATTTCGCTCGATTGCCAAAGGCGAAGCCGCCGCATCATCCTCCGGCGAAATCCTTCGCCTGGCCATGGCCCGGATGATCGACCATGTCTGCGATACGCCGCAGCTTGCGATGTTTTTTGTGAACGAAGTTGGCGAGCAGAATGAACGGTTCGATTATGTCTACGACCGGATAGTACGCCCCATTCATGAGATTCTTTTGCCGCCGATCCGCGCGGCGCGCGAGTCCGGCGACATCAAGGATATCGACCCGGACTTTTTCTTTGCGGCGTTCACGGGCGCCATTTCGATGACGGTTGTCATGCGCCCCTTCATCGCCCGGTTCTCCAGCAGCGCGAAGAAGGACGAGGCGTTTCGCCACGAATTGAAACGCGCATTGCTGGCGGTGGGGTTCGCCTAAACCGTGCCCGGCGCATGTCCGCGTCATTGGCATTTTGTCGATCGCACGCGTTCCTTGGTCGGACGGGTGGGTTGGCGATCACTGTTCAGATTGGGGTGTAAAAATTCTGCGCCTTGACTATCGCGCCGACGGAACCATGTTAATCAACACCTGCTGACTAGTATGGGCGAGCGGCGTCGCTCTGCCTCACGCCGGGCTGCCAACCGCGGAGGTTCCATGACCAAAAGAATCGCGCAATTTTCCTTATTGCTCTTGCTCGCAACGGTTCCTTTGCCAGCAATGGCCAACGCCATCAGCGACATCTCGGCGGCATCTGCTGCGAAGGAAGAAGAGCAATCTTTTTCGGCGCATCGCGCCGAACTCGCGGCATTCGATCGGGTAACCGTTTCGGCACAGGACGGCGTCTCCGCCGTTGAGCAGCATCTGGGCGGTGCAACGGTGGTGGATATTAGCTTTGACGGCAGCCGCGACGCGCCAGTCTATCATGTGAAAGCCTACCAGAGCGACAAACTATGGAGCGGCTCGGTCGATGCCGCGACACGGAACGTGGTGCTCGATGATTCAATGCCGATCGCCAAAATGGATCGCGATGACCGCAGGAACGTCGCCGATGTCGCGCGCGCCGGCTTCAATCTGTCCGAGGTAATAACGATTGCGGAGAAACACGGCGCCGGCAAAGCCGTCAGTGCCGGCCTGAGCCGCACCGATGGAAAGCTCGTCTTCGTTGTGGTTGTCGTCTCCGACGGCGCCTTGAAAGAGGTGTCGGTCAGCCCTGCAAGAGAGAACCGCAGTCGGCATTTCCCCGCCAGCAATCCGTAATAGCCAAGGCTTGCATCATCGCAAGATGCTGGACTTTCTGGCGCCCGCTTTACCAACCCAAGTTCAACAACCTGAAGGATATTCAATGAAAAATGCTCTGTTCATCGCGCTCGTTCTGATGACGCCGTCGCTCGCTATGGCCGCAGCCACCGAAGTAGACAAACAGTTTGCCTGCCAGGGAGACGCGACTCGTCTCTGTGCGGAGTTCATCCCGGATCGCGATAAAATTGCGGTCTGCATGGAGAAGAAAATGCCGCAGCTCAGTCCGGCGTGCCGTGCGATCTTCGATGCTGAAGCGGGCAACAAGAAAAAACCTGAGTAGGCCTTCGCCTTCGAACGCCTAATTAGCTGTATACTTGGTTCACGTCATAACCCGAAAAGTCGCGGGCGATATGACGCGAAAGTTGTCGGTGACCGAATCGCGGAATCGAGGCCAATTTCGCGGGACTTTCGCACGCAGGAACTCAAGCGTCACATCGGCGAATTGGGCGCAAGTCGCGTATGACTTATTGTGCGTGACGTGCTTGTGCATCACGCCCCATAGCCGCTCGATCGGGTTCAGATGCGGGCAATAGGGCGGGATAAAGTGCAACTTTATTCTCCGCCCCGGCTGAGCGAGCCACTCCTGCACGATCCTGGCATGATGATAGCGCGCGTTGTCCAGAAAGACGTGGATGAGGACCAGCATCGGATAGAACGCCTCGATTGATTCCAGAAGCCTGATCGTCGAGGCGGCATCGACGGTTTCGACCTCGATCATGCGAGTCTGGCCGGTCTCGAGATCCACCGCGCCATGGATGTTGATGCCCTGACGACCGCTGGTCTGCTCGATCGAGAGTCTCCTGGCTCGGCGCCCAGCAACCGGCGGGCCGCGCCGCATGGGTCGGATGAACCGCGTCGGCGAACAGCACGGCCTCGTCGGGCAGCGAATTCAGCAGCTTTTCATAGGTCGCGATGAAAGCGTTCTGCTTGTCCTCGTCGAGCTTGCGCGGAATGACCTTCGGCTTGTGATAGGCAAGCCCCAGACGGTGCAACCACGCGATCAGTCCCGAACGGCCCGCGTAGACGTGTCCGAATTCCTTCTCGATCCAGCCACCGATCTGGCGCGTCGAGCGTGGTAGCGCCGCTGCCACCCAGGCCTTCAGTTTTTCCTGTTGCTCGTTGTTCATCAGGCAGGCGCTGCCACCGGCCTCGAAGCGCGTCAGCCCTTCGAGGCCATCTTCGATGAACAAGCCATGCCACCGGCGGATCGTGTCGTCGTCCAGCAGCAACGCTCCGGCGACCTTTTCGCAACTCCAGCCGGAATCCAGAAGCACCAATGCGTTGGCGCGCCGCGCCAATCGATGCGCCGCAGATCCATCCCGCGCCAGCTCGATCAGGTCGGCACGGTCGACTTCAGACAAAAAGCCGGTGCAAATCATGCCCTAACTCGAATCCCAATATCGTCTCTTGGCAAGCGGTTTTTCGGATTATCGATGAATCCGAGTATAAAAGCCGGAGGTATGGGCACGTCGCTTTTTCGACAACTGGAAAGCTCAACTACGCTGGCAACGCCTCAAGCCATAGGAAAAATTCGCCGCAATGATCAAGCGTGACTGGCACGGCATCGCCGCCTACTGCAAACCGGAAAACAAAATCGCCCTCGGCTTCGTCGAAGGCTTCGACAACAAGATCCGCGTCCTTCAGCGCCGCGCCTACGGCCTGCGCGACGAAGAAAATCTCAAACTGAAAATCCTGACCGCGAGCTTGCCACAACTGTAAAAAAGTGCCCAAATCTACCAACTAAAATGCACGAAGAGCCACAATAGAAAACAACCAGCACCAACCTGGCCGGCAACGGTCGGTAAATCGACTTTGCCGGCCAGAGGCAATTTCATTTTTGTGTTTCAGACTTGGCGTAATCCGCTGATTGCTCTTTTACGACACTCCAGACGTCGTCCTGAAAGCCGGCAATCCAATCGGTTTGCGGGACCCATTTACTTCCGTCCCACATTTCGATGCGTGTCTTACCGCCTCCGCCGTGGTCTTGCGTCGTGACTGTAATGGGTGCGATCATGCCATTCGCATCGTAATTCTTCAGACTCTCAAGGCCACTCTTGATCTTCCCCGGCGTCAACGGCCAGCCGCCCTCTTTGATCGCAAGGCGGACGCCCTCGAATGCGATGGAGTAGATCGCCAAACCGGTATTGTAGTAAACGTCCTCGGTAAATTTGCGGTCGCCATTTCCTTTGTTTTTGTCGTAAAGTTCTTTGAGTATTTCCTGGACCAGAGGTTGGTTTGACCCGCCGGCGACGTTGGTGCCGCGTTTTAATCCCTTGGCGGCATCGGGCCCGATATTTTTGATATCGACTTCGTTGAGCCAATTAACGGCGATGTATTTTTCGATCGGGATACCATTGCGCTTCATTTCGCGCGACGCGATCACATGCATATTGGACAGGCTCCAGCTCACAATCCAATCCGGGTTTAGACGACGGATCTGCGTCCAAGCTGACGCCTGATCGTTACCCGGCAGGGGATACGGCACGAGCTGCAACTCGAAACCCTCCTTCTGCGCCAGTGTCTTCAGAATACCAATCGGCTCTTGCCCGAAAGGATAATCAACATAAACGAACGCGACCTTTACGCCCTTGAGATTTCCGCCGGACTTCTGTTTGATATATTCGATATCATTGGCGGCCTGGCCCCAATAGGTCGGTCCGATCGGGAACACCCATTTGAAAACGTTGCCATCGACCGCATCGCCACGACCGACCAGCGACTGGATCAGGATGTTGCCATCCTTCATGATGCGCGGAAGGACAGCGCGCGATACCGGCGTCGACAACGTGTCGAACACCATCACGCCTTCGCGCTTCAGGCGTTCATAGCATTCGATGCCGCGCTGCGGCTCGTTGCCGTGGTCCTGCACGACTATTTCGATTGGATGGCCTTCAAGGCCGCCTTTTGAGTTGAGAAGATCGGCATAGTCGCGCGCAGCTTGGGCGATCTGCGGTGTGACGAACGTGTAGGCCTTGCTGAGGTCATAGCATAACGCGAAGCGCACCGGATCGGCCGCGGCTGCCGGCATGGCGTTGAACAGCGTGAACGCCAGTCCGGCCAGTATGGATAGTAACTTCATTTTTGTATCCTCCCTTGTTGGACTGAGTGAATTGCAAAACATTTATTAAAATCAGCAAATCAGCTTTTATTGAATGACAGGTGCTTGGCGACCGTCAGGTCAGCCATCGTTTTCGTCGTCGGTAATGCTTGATGTCGCGAAAATTCTTGTTTTCCGCGCCTCCTAGGTAGAATTCCTGAATGTCGGGATTCTTCTTCAACGCTGCTGCGCTGTCGTGCATCACGATGCGGCCGCTTTCGATCAGATAGCCGTGGGAGACGATTTCGAGCGCGGCAATCGCATTCTGCTCGACCAGCAATATCGAGAGTCCTTCATCGCGGTTGATACGGCCGAGAATCTGAAAGATTTCAGCGACGAGAAAAGGAGCCAGTCCCAGGCTGGGTTCATCGAGCATCAGTAGTTTTGGCTGGGTCATTAAAGCACGGCCGATTGCGAGCATTTGCTGTTCTCCCCCGGAGAGATAACCCGAGGCGACGGTCCGGCGCTCGTGCAGACGTGGGAAATAACTGTAAACCCGTTCCTTGTTGCGGTTCATGTCCTGGCGGCTATGCAACGCCGAAGCCGCGATCAGGTTTTCGTCGGGCGTGAGATGTTCGAACACCCGGCGTCCTTCGAGCACGTGGGCGATTCCCAGCTTGACGCGGTCCTGCGGCATCAGGCCGCCAATGCTTTGGCCACGGAACTGCAGTTCGCCCCGCCGCACCTCGCCCCGCTCGGCCATGAGCAAGCCGCTGATGGATTTCAGCGTCGTACTCTTTCCTGCGCCATTGGCGCCGAGCAGGGCCACCATTCCGCCCTCGGGCACATCGATCGAGACACCCTTGATCGCAAGTGAGACGTAGTCGTAGACGACCTCAATATTGTTGAGGGACAGTATCTTAGCGGCAATCGGTGCGTTCATGTCGAGCTTCCCGCTATTTCTTCGTGTAGCCGAAAGGCCATACCAGGAGATATTCCCGAATGTTGTTGTACATCTTCCCAAGCCCCAGCGGTTCGATCAGGAGAAACCCGATAATGAGCGCGCCATAGAGAGCTTGGGGCAGATGAGCCAGAGTTTCGATACCTAACGAGACCCCGAACTTGGTCGCCGCCCAGGAGATGAAACTGTTCATCACGCTCGGCATCAGCAGAATGAACGCAGCGCCAAAATAGCTGCCGATGATGCTGCCAAGCCCGCCCACTATGACCATCGCCAACGCCTGAATTGAGACGTCGACGGAAAACTGCTCGGGAGTTACGGCATGGTAAAATGTACCGATCAGAATGGCGCCGGTGACACCCCCGATGAACGAGGATGTCGCGAAGGCCACTAATTTAAAGTAGAAGCTGTTCACTCCGATGACCGCGGCTGCGTAATCTTTCTCCCGAACAGCGACCAGAGCACGGCCGAGCGCGGTGCGCCGCAGGTTGAGCATGAATGACGTGACAAGAACACACCAGACCAAAGCGACGTAATACAGTCCCGCGTCCGAGGTAACAGGCCAGCCCAGCAGCCGAATGTCGGGGGCTTGCAAGGTCGCTTGCGTACCACCGCTGATCGCGGGCACGTGCGAAATCGTCCAGTCCATCACGAACTGCAGGGCGAGTGTGCTGAGCGCCAGATATAGGCCCTTCACGCGCAAAGCAGCGAAAGCGAAAACACTTCCGATAACCGCAGCCGTTACTCCCGCGAGGATGATGGCAATCTCCCACGGTATGCCTGCTTTGGTGGCATGAACCGCGGCGTAGGCACCGATTCCCATCACCGCTGCGTAGCCGAGATGAAATTGTCCCGCCCATCCAAGGATCAAATTGAGACCGAGCGCGCCCGCAGTCCAGACAAGCCAAGGCAGCAAATAACTGCTGAGATAAAGCGTGTTCATGTAGAGCGGCGCGGCCAGCACCAGCAACAGCAGAATACCAATCATCCATCGATCGGCAGGGATCGGAAATAATGCCCGGTCGGCTCCATAATTCGTATGAAAAATCCCGGCTTGACGGAATAGCATGATCCTAGACCCTCTCGATGTCGTGGCGGCCATAGAGGCCGTGCGGTCGAATCAAGATGGTCAAGATCAGCATCGCCGCGTCCACGAGATCCCGGCTGGCTCCGCCCAAAACGGGATCGAGAACGCTGGATGCAATTCCCTCGACGACGCCGAGCAGGACGCCGGCGAGCAACGCGCCTCCTATACTGTCCAGTCCGCCCAAAACGGCTACGGTCACGCCCTTGAGCAGCAGTTGCGCGAGCGATTGATCGACGCCCTGTACCGAACTCCAGAGCACACCAGCAATCGTCGCGACCACCGCCGACATGGCCCAAGACAGCGCGACGCCACGCTCGACCGAAATGCCGACCGACCACGCCGCCGTATAATCATCGGAAATCGCACGCAAAACCACACCCATCCGGGTCCGGAAGAACATCACGAAAAAACCGAACATCGCAATTGCAACCACCGCTCCAAAAGCGTAAGCGCGGTTGATTAATAATGGACCAAGAAAAAGCGGGGCATCGCTGATGCCCAGATCCATGGGTCGCGTGGTACCGCCCCAAATGGTCATCGAGCCGGCTCGCAGGAAAATCTCCAGCCCGAGCGTCATCATCAGGATCATGATGATGGGGCGGCCGGCGAGGCGCCGCAGCGCCACCCGTTCGATGGCCAACCCGATGATGAACATTGTGATGATCGCCAGCGAAATCGCGGCCCAGATCGGTGCGCCTGCGTTGTTGGCGAATGCAAGCACGACATAAGCGGCCAGCATCGTCATCGAGCCCTGAGCAAGATTAGGCACCGATGACGATTTGTAGATCAGGACGATTCCCATCGCGACCAGTGAATACATCAAGCCGATAAGTGAGCCGTTGGCAGCGGATTCCAACAATGATATCGCGTCCATGCGTCAGGCCTCCTGTACCGACAGCGTGCGTTCGATGACGCCGACTTCGCCTGACTCGTAGCTGACCGTTGCCTTCATCAGCACCGCATTCTGATGACCGTAGATGGCGTCGATGATCGGTTTGTAGCGCTCCTCCACGACGTTGCGGCGGATTTTGCGGGTTCTGGTGATTTCGCCGTCGTCGGCATCGAATTCCTTGTGCAGGCAGACAAATTTCCGCAACTGCAATCCGTGTGGTAGTGCACTGTTAACGTGCTTCACCGCGGCGGCGATCAGGACGATGACCTGCGGCTTCTGCGACAGGTCGGCATAGGAGATGTAGGAAACGCCGCGCAGTTCCGCCCAAAGGCCGACAGCTTCCTTGTCGATGCAGATGATGGCTGACAGCGTATCGCGGCCGCTTCCGAGCACCGCGGCATCCTTGATGTACGGACTGAACTTGAGCCGGTTCTCGATATAGTTGGGAATATAGCGCTCGCCCTTCGCTGTATGCACGACGTCCGACAGGCGCCCTAGCACCACGAGATGCCCGTCAGGTTCGACGTAACCTGCATCTCCAGTGTGCAACCAGCCGTCTTCGAGGCTTTCGCGCGTGGCCTCGTCTTGTTTGAAGTATCCGCTGAACACACTGCCGGAGCGGATCAGAATCTCGCCGGCGTCGCTTATCCGGACATCGACGCCCGGCAGGGGACGGCCAACGGTGTGCAACCTTACCTCGTCGAGGCCCTGGATGGCATTGTAGGCGCTGGTTTCAGTCTGCCCATAGAGTTGGCGCAGTTTGATGCCGAGCGCGCGGTAAAAAACGAACGTATCCTCGCCCATCGCTTCGCCGCCGGTGAAGGCGCCGCGCAACCGGGTCAGGCCGAATTGGTCCTTGACCGGTCCATAGACCAGCCATTCGCCAAGCGAGTTCAACAGCCGCTGGTTGAGGGTGGGGTGACTGCCTTCGAGCTTGCGGTTTTCGGCTGAAATGGCCAACGCCATAAAAAACTTGTAGACCAGCTTCTTCAGCCACGAGGAGTCTTCCATGCGCACCTGGATTGTGGTCAATAGATTGTCCCAGCTGCGCGGTGCGGCCAGATAGAAGGTCGGCGCAATCTCGCGCAGGTTTTGCAGCACGGTCTCCTGCCGCTCTGGAATATTGATCGTGAAGTGCAGTGCGATTCCGGCGCCCATCGTCACCGCGAAGTCGCCGACCCAGGCCATCGGCAAATAGGCCAGAATGCTCTCGCCGAACTGGAACGCTCCGCCGTGATAGGCATTTCGAACGCCTGCCAACAGGTTACGATGCGACAGCACCACCCCCTTGGGCTTGCCGGTGCTCCCGGAGGAATGCACGAACACGGCCGGGCCTTCAGGCTGCGCGCGGGCGATCAACTCGTTTCGCAGATTGGGGTTGCGGGTGACTAGCTCCGCGCCCTTTGCCTGAAGCGCGTCCCACGAAATCAGACCCGAATTGGCGTAAGCGGCCAGCCCGCGCAGATCGTCGTAGACGATGTGTTCGATTGTGGCGCCCTGATCGCGCAGATCGAGCATTTTATCGACTTGCTCCTGGTCTTCGGCCAACGCGAAACGCGCGCCCGCCTCGTGAACGAAGTGGCGAATTTCATCGAGGGTTGCATCCGGGAACGCCGGCATTGCGTAGCCGCCGAGCGCGCCGGCGGCCAGCATCCCGGCATAAAGTCGGGGCCGGTTGTCGCCCAGCACCAGCATGACTTCGCCTGCCTTGAAACCCAGTCCTTCGAGGCCTGCGGCACAGCAAAGCACGCTCTCAAGCAGCTCTCGCCACGTTGTCTGCTTCCAGATGCCCTTGCTTTTCTCGCGCATCGCGACACGGTGGGGAAAGACTTCGGCATTGCGCGCCAGAACGCGGATCAGCGTGCTATCGGTTTCGAAATTCCAGGCCAAGGCCGATTCAGCGGGCGGCATGCGCGCCCCCGATGTAAGCCTCGACCACCCGAGGGTCGGCGACGACGTCGGCCGGCACGCCGCTGCCGATCATTTCGCCATAGTTCAACGCCAACATGCGATCGCAAATGCCGGTGATGACGTCCATGTGGTGCTCGATCAGCAGCACGGTGACATTGCGTTCATCGCGTGCATCCAGAATGAAGCGCGCCATGTATTCCTTTTCTTCCTGGTTCATCCCCGCCATCGGCTCGTCGAGGATCAGGAAGCTCGGTTCGGCCGCCAATGCGCGCGCCAATTCGACCCGTTTCTTCAGGCCGATCGGAATCCCGTCAACCAGTTCGTCGCGCACGCTTTCAAGCTGCAGAAAATCTATCACGTCTTCGACCGCGGCGCGGTTCAACGTCTCGTCGCTGCGGGCAAGCCACCAGTAGAGCGCTGTACGCCCTACACTGGGTTTCATGTGAATGTGACGGCCCAGCAGGATGTTGTCGAGCACGCTCATACCGTTGAAGAGCGCAAGGTTCTGGAAGGTGCGGGCAACTCCCAACGTCGCGACATAGTGTGGCGCCAGGCCCGTGATGTCGCGGCCGTTCAGCAGAATGCGCCCGCGCTGCGGCGGATAAAATCCGGTGATCGCGTTGGTGAGGGTGGTCTTGCCGCATCCGTTGGGGCCGACGAGGCCGAATATCTCGCCGCGCTCGATGCACATATCGATTCCGTTCAGCGCGACAATGCCGCTAAAGCGGCGCTCGACAGACCGGCATTCGAGTACTGGGGCGTCGTCACCGCGATCCTTGAGTGTCAACTTGAATCCCATCTGAAGGTCAATCTGTTAACAACACTTGCAGTTTCCAAATCTAACGCCTGTTAGGCATTTGGGCAACCGAAGAGTGTGGTGCGGTGCAATTCGCCAAATGATCGTACTCGCCTCATTGCGCGAGATATGCGCCCCGCCCACTGGCTAAGAGAACCTGGCTAGTATCGGTCAGGCGTACGTCGGCAGTGCTTATCCGGCGCCCCAGTTTAACCACCATGCCGCGTGCGAGAATTGTCCCGCGGGTGGCCGGCCGATGATAATCGACCCGAAGATCTGCTGTAGCACTTACAATACCTCCGGCTGCGCGAACGGCGTAAAGGCCTGTTAAATCGATCAGGGCTGCCAGGATACCGCCGTGAGTTGCTTCGATTGCAGTATTGGCAACAAATTCTTCGCGCCAAGGCAGGGCAATTTCAATCTGTTCACGAGCGACCATGACCGCTTTCAATCCTAGCCACCGGTGGAAAGGTGAAATCATCAAAGCCTTTTGAAATTCAGCAATAGTCTCTTCGTTGCAGGATCTAATCTCATTCACTCGTTCGCTCCTATGTATATTCTTTCAGCAATCAAGCACTGATCTGTCACTAGCTTGATCATTGGTTCATTCCTTCGACAAAGCTCTCACAAAATGGGGCGACACTCGATCGCGCGGCTAATTGTCGCGCGTATCGCTATTACGTTGTGATATCGGTGGTTTTCGAAAGAAACTGACGACGGCTTCAGTAAATGCATCATTTCGATCGCCAACGACCATATGACCTGCGCCGGCAATATCGGTGTACGTAGAGTGTGGAGCAAGTCGAAGAAACTCTTGCGCAGCATCCACGCTTACCAAATTGCTTGATCCTCCACGTATCAGGTGAATCGGCAGCTTAAGCGTTTTGGCGGCGTCGTTCAGTCGTTTTTCGGACTGGCCCGCTTTGTCGTTTGTCAGGGAAGTTATAAAGCGTGGATCCCAGTGCCAGCGAAGACGTCCGTCATCGCATCGCCTCAAATAACGGTCGAGACTCTCCGAGCCTTTCCGTCGCTGACGATTTGGCAAATAGTTGGCGATCGCATCGGCGGCTTCATCGGTCGAGGCGAAGCCGTCCGCCAAATGTGCCCTCATGAAATCCAAGACGTGCGCAACGCCGGTCGGCTGCATATTTGGCGTAATATCTACAAGCGTAAGCGAAGTGAAAGATCCTGAGCGAAGCTCGCCTTCGGCTATCAAGCCCGCAAGGCCACCAAGGGAAGCGCCAACGAGAGCTGGTTTCTCGTTCAGTTGATCAGACATCGCTAGGAGATCCAACGCAAAGTCGTCGAGTTGGTAAGAGCCGGACGGCGACCAGGCGCTTTCCCCGTGGCCACGCAGATCCATCGCAACCGCACTATATCCCGCCTCCATCAAAGCTCTTGCAGTTCGAGTCCACGCCAAGCGGGTCTGGCCTCCTCCATGCGCGAGCAAAATCGGCGAACCCTCGCCAAATATATCGGCCACGATTGCGTGTCCTTTAGCTCCACAAAAGTTCTTCTGTTTCTTCACTGGTCTTCCTCAATTGTCGCCGTACCGTATCGGAGTAATACTCCTTCGAGCGGTGCTAGAACCGGATTGTTTTGAATAACGCCCGACGTCTAGCTCCAGCAGAATCCTTTCTAGGAGTGTTCGGATTTGACTGCGGCGCGATCGATTTCACCCTTGTCGGTTTTCGGCAGTTGATCGACGAAAACAATGTGCTTTGGCTTCTTATAGCGAGCGATCTGCCGGGCGACGAAGTAGATGATCTCGTCGGCGGTGACATTCGCCCCAGTTCGGCGCACGCAGATTGCTTTGATGGCTTCGCTCCACTGGGGATCTGGCACGCCGATGACCGCGACTTCGGCGATATCCGGATGTTGGAGAATCGCGTTTTCGACTTCCGCCGGATAGACGTTCTCGCCCCCCGTCTTGATCAGCTCTTTCTCGGGAGCACGGCCGGCATACCAGAGATAGCCATCGGCATCGAAATAGCCCATGTCGCCGGTGTGATGCCAGCCATTACGGAAGGTGCGGGCGGTCTCGGCGTCGTTATTCCAGTAACCTTTAAAGACGGTGGGACCGCACACCACGATCTCGCCGGTTTGTCCGGTGGGTCTTGGCTTGTCGGCGCTGTCGACGACTGCAATGGTGCGCCAGAACAGGGGGCGCCCGGCTGATTTTGGCCGGTCGCGGTAGGGCGACAGCGTTGCGAGGCCCGATGTCTCGGATTGTCCGAAGGTTGCCCAGAATACCGCGTGAGGGCAGGCTTTCTCGAAGCGTTCAATGGTCGCCGGGGTATCCAGTCCGGTCACCGCGCGCAACGTCGTCAATTCGTCGCCTTTGGCCTGATCCATCAGGTTTGCCAGCATCGGCGCAAACTCCGACATGACGGTCACCCTCTCGGCGGCAATGTCGCGAACCGCTTGTTGCGGGTCGAATTTCGAAGCGATGATGCTGGCGCCGCCAGCCTGCTGCACCGTCAGCATCAGGCCAAGGCCGGCGACGTGGAACAGCGGCAGCACACCTAGATTGACGTCGTGCTCGGTCAGGCTCCAGGCCTGCACCAGCGAGCTTTGCGCCGTTAGAAGGCCGGTTTGCGACAACAGCGCTCCGCGCGGCCGCCCGCCGACGGCGGCGGTGTGAATGATTACGAAGCCATCGTCGGCGCTGAAGTTGCCGTCAGGCATCGACGCCTCCGAAGCCGCAAGATCTGCGAACGGCGCAAACGGCGCAGCGTGCTTGCCGATGCCGAAATAGCTCCGGACCGAAGGTAGCGACACTTTTAGAGCCGCGATAAACTCCTGGTATTCTGCCCCTGCCACAACCAACGCCGGGGCACCATCGGCGAGGACGTAGCCGATTTCTTCGGCGTTGAGTCGGAAATTAACCGGCAGCAGGATGGCGCCAAGCCGCGCGACCGCACCGATCAAATCGATCATTTCGAGCGAGTTTTGCGAAAGGATGGCGACGCGGTCACCTGCTTTCACGCCCTCGCGAGCAAGACCTGCCGCCAGCCGCTCGATCCGTCCGAGATAGTCGCGATGGGTGATGCGCTTGCCCTCGAACACGAAGCACGTGCGGTCGGGAAAGAGTTGCGCGTTGCGGCGGTAAACATCCGCGAGTGTGAAATCCTTGAGAGTCATCGATTCCTCGATATGATGCACGATCTACCTATCGCAAAGTGCTCCACTCGAAGAAGAACCTTCGAATCCTTCGCTCGCAGGCGCTTTGTCAACTCTCGAATTTTGGTTCACGTTTTTCGAGAAAGGCAGCGATACCTTCCTGTGCGTCTCGATGCATGAATAGGAGCGGAAAACCATCGATCGCGTGCCGCATCTCATCGCCGCCGAGGCCGCGGTTGTAAAACGATTTCGCCATCTGCACCGCAAGCTTTGGTTTCGATGCAATTCGTTCGGCAAATTCCAGGGCGGCCGTGAGAAGATCACCATGGGGAACCACACGTAGCACGAGGCCTAGTCTGTATGCCTCTTCCGCGCTGATTGGATCGCCGAGGATACTCATCTCTTTGGCTTTGGCGCGGCCGATCATATCGTGCAGACGCACAATCGCAAAACCGGGCAGTAGTCCGAGCTTGATCTCTGGCACCGCGAAGCGTGCGCGATCAGATGCGATGATAAAGTCTGAAGCGATAGCGAGTTCGAAGCCACCGCCGAACGCAATGCCATTGACGGCGGAGATCACGGGTTTGCGGCAATTCTCTGGTGCCGCTAATACCGCTAAAGCCTCGATCATAAACTTGCGTACTTTGCCCGGATCGAAGTTGAAGCCGCTAATATCGGCGCCAGCGCAAAATGCTTTGTCCCCATTGCCGGTGATGATGGCGACGCGGACGTTGTCGTCTTCATCTACTTTCTTCAGGCCATCGAGAATACCCTCACGGATGCCTGTGCTGAGCGCGTTTAGCTTTCCCGGTTCGTCCAGCGTAAGGATGGCGATCTTCCCGTTGGTTTCATAATTGACGCTGCCTAGTCGCATCGCAGTCTCCCTTACGCTATGGGTGTCTTTAGCGAAACGCGCTGAAATCCGGTTTGCGTTTCTCGAGGAATGCATTGGCGCCTTCCTGCTGTTCTTGTGTCGTGAAATAGGCGGGCGCTACCTCGCGGACGAGGTCATCCATGTCGCGCTCCATGATCGGCGCCATGTGATAGTAGAATGAGCGCTTGAGAATCTTCAGGCAAGTGGGGCTCAAAGCCAGCAGTTCGTCGCAATATTTCCTCACCTCGACGTCGAGTTCGGCCATCGGAACGACGGAATTAGCCAGCCCCCAGTCGAATGCTTGTTTGGCGGTGTAGCGTCGCGCCAGCATCCAGAGCTCGCGCGCGCGCTTGTGGCCAAGCACATTGGCGCTGTGCGAGACGATGTAGCCGCCCGCCGGGGAGCCGACACGTGGACCGTTCTGGCCAAAGATCGCATGCTCCGCGGCGATGGTGAAATCGCAGAAATAGGCGATGTGGTGTCCGCCGCCAATCGCATAACCGTTGACACGCGCGATCACCGGTTTTGGGCATTCGACGATGTGGCGGTTAAAGTTGAATTTCAGTCCTTCGAGCCCGCTCTTGCCGCCGGCATCCTTCTCCCAGTTGACGTCGCCGCCGACGCAGAACGCGCGCTCGCCGGAGCCGGTGAGGACGATGACGCCAACTTTCTTGTCTGCGGTTGCCTCGAGGATCAGCCGCTCCATCTCTACGATGTTATCGCCGGTAAAGGCGTTGAGGGTCTTTGGCCGATTGATGGTGATGGTCGCGACGTAGTCCTGGACGTCGTACATGATCTCTTTTTCGGACACGATGGAACTCCATTTTGTTTTGGCGAAATTAACGGCCGACCTCAGCCGATCATGGTGTATCCGCCTGACACCGACAGGACCTGGCCGGTGACATGACCAGCGGCGGCGGACGAGAGAAACACTACGGCGTTGGCGATATCGTTCGGGCGACCGAGCTTGCGCAGCGGCAGCGCCTTGGCAACTTTCTCGAATTGCTCCGCCGTGAACATTGAATCTGGTTTTGTCCACATGCTGCTAGTACCAACTTCTTCCGTATCCACGGGAACAGTGACGCCAGGACAAACGACATTGCAGCGGATGCCATAGCGGCCGTTCTCTTTGGCAATGGTCTTCATGAAAGAATTAACGGCGGCCTTGACGCCACCATAGACCGCCTCGCGCGGCTCGCCCGAGCGGCTTGCGTCGGAACTGATCGACACGATAGCGCCGGCACCCTTCGGAATCATGATATCGAGCGCACATTTGGTGCAGTTGAGCACGCCGACGTAGTTGATCTTGATGATCTTGTCCCAAAACTCGTGCGTTGTTTGCGTAAAGAACATCAGCTGATCCCAGCCAACGTTGTTGACGAGCACATCGACCGTGCCATGCTTCTCGGTAGCGGCCTTGAACATGGCTTTTACCTGATCGAAATCGGTCACGTCGGTCTTGATTACCTGAACGCTGGAAGCGCCATTCTTCCGCGCAAGGTCGGCAACTTTCTCAGCCTGCGCCTGGTCGAGATCGCCAACCGTAATGTTGGCGCCCTCGGCTGCAAACCCGAGCACAATCGCCCGGCCGATGTTGGAGCCGCCGCCAGTGACGACGACCGATTTGCCCTTCAGATTGAGATCCATATTCGTCACTCCCAGTTCTACAATTGAATTACGGTTGCTGCTCCGGCTCCACCACCACTACGACCGCGTTTCGCTCAACGGTTTCGCCCGCTCGGCAATTGACCGCAATGATGATGCCGTCGGTTTGACAAACGATTCTTAGCTCCATCTTCATCGATTCCATCACGGCGACGATATCGCCAGCCTTGACCTTGTCGCCGACCGCGACATTCACCTTCAAGATCATGCCCATCATAGGCGCACGCAGCTCGCCGCTGGTTTCAGCGACCGCGCTAATGTAGGTGAGATAGGGGATCGCCGTCAGCGTGTGGACGCCGCGGCGATCATGTACGAAGATGGTTTGATTTTCCTGATAGATGCGCACCGTCTCACGCCGCACGCCGACAATCGCTGTGAAGGTGTCGTCTTTGAGCGAGATGAGTTTAACCGGCAGCTTCTCGTCGTTGATGCCGACAATCATCGAGCCGTCGGCCTTGAGCGGCGCGAATCGGATCTCCGCGCTCGCGCCAGCGGTTTCGAGGTGCAGGATCGGGATCGGAGACAATCCGTCGCCACCCGCGGCCATGTGCCATCCAGTCATTTCGCGAGACTGCCACGGCCCGCTGGCGACGGGCCGTCGTTGCCGGATCATCCAGAAGTAGGCGCCCAACGCCAACGCCACGGCGTCCAAATCCTTTGCCTTGTCGACCAACTGGTCGATCTGCTCGTCGATCAGGCGTGTGTAAAAGGTGGCACTTCGCGTCGCTGGTAGACCGAGCAAGCGCTTGAGAAATCCCTGATTGGTCGTAATTCCAAAAACCGAGGTCTGGTCAAGAGCTCCCTCGAGCTTGTCGAGTGCCTCATCGCGTGTCTCTGCGTGAGCGATGAGTTTCGCCAGCATCGGGTCGTAATAGGGCGTGACGACCGATCCGCTTTCGACGCCGGTCTCGACGCGAATCCCATCGGCGGGAAATCTGACGTAAGCGAGGTCTCCGGTGCAGGGCAGAAAATTATTTGCTGGATCTTCCGCGCAGATACGCGCCTCGACGGCATGCCCGCTACATGTCACCTCATTTTGCGTAAACGGCAGCCCTTCTCCAGCGGCGATCCGCAGCATCAATTCGACAATATCGATGCCGGTGACCATCTCGGTCACGGGGTGCTCGACTTGGAGACGTGGATTAACCTCTAGAAAATAGTAGGCGTCGCCGCTCAGGATGAATTCGACCGTGCCGACGCCGCGATAATTGAGGCGTTCGCCAAGCCGCACCGCGTCTGCGACGATTTTCTCGCGAAGCGCAGCGGACAGATTGGCAGCAGGCGCTTCCTCAATGAGTTTCTGATGACGTCGCTGCAAAGAGCATTCGCGCTCGAACAAGTGAATGACGTTACCTTCGCCGTCGCCGGCGATCTGCACCTCGATGTGGCGTCCACGCTCGACCAGCTTTTCGACGATCAGTCCGGGATAGCCGAACGAATTTTTCGCCTCGCGCATGGCCGATTCGATTTCTTCGGAAAGGCCGTCGAGAGTGGAGACGGCGCGCATTCCCTTGCCGCCGCCGCCCGCCGCGGCCTTCAGCATCGCCGGAAGCCCGACTTCCTGGACGATCAGGGCGATCTCGGCGGCATCCTCACTGGGTGTCTTGCTGCCGGGGACGATCGGCACGTTGGCCGCTTCGGCCTCCTGCTTTGCGGACGCTTTGTCGCCGAGCCGTTCGATCACGTCGGGCGTCGGCCCGATGAAGACCAGACCGGCGGCCTCGACGGCGCGGGCGAACGTGGCGTTCTCGGCCAGAAATCCGAGGCCGGGATGGATGGCTTGCGCGCCCATTGTTTTCGCAGCGGCGATTACCGCATTGACCTGGAGGTAACTGTCGGATGCGGCGGCGCCCCCGATCTCGATGGATTCGCCGATCACCTTCACATGCAAGGCGTCGGCATCGGCTGACGAGTGAACGCCAGCGACTGCGACCCCGAGCCGCTGGCAGGTTCGCGCGATCCGGCACGCGATCTCGCCACGATTGGCAATCAGGATTTTCTTGAACACGGAACGATATCCTCTGTCATCACATCCTGAACACGCCGAAGTCGGTTTCCTGCTGTGGCAGGCGTCCGGCCAGGTCGAGCAGCAGCGCCATCACGTTGCGGGTCTCGAGCGGATCGATCACCATGTCGCACCAGGTGTTGCGTGCGAAGTTATAGGCGTTCGCAAAATCCTCGAAGGTCTTGCGCACCGGCGCGCGGTAAGCCTCACGCTCCTCATCGGTCCAGCTCGTGCCATCGCGTTTATGGATATCGTCTCTGACCATGGCGAGCGTATTCGCAGCCTGATCCGGCCCCATGATTGCGGAACGTCCGTGCGGCCACATCATCATCGCATGCGGTTTGAAGGCGCGGCCACACATCGCCAGATAGCCGGCGCCGTAGGAATTGCCGATGATCAGCGTGTATTTCGGCACGTTGGCGCTGGCCATCGCCGTGATCATCTTGGCGCCGTGCTTGGCGATGCCGCCCTCTTCAGCCTCGCGCCCGACCATGAAGCCGGTGACGTCGGCCATGAACAGCAGCGGGATATTGCGCTTGCAGCAGAGGTCGATGAAGTGGGTCGCCTTCAGCGCGCATTCGGAAAACAGGACGCCATTGTTGCAAAGGATTCCGATTTCAAACCCCATGATACGCGCAAACCCGGTGATCAGGGTTTCGCCATACAGCGGCTTGAATTCGTGAAACTCGCTGCCATCGACCAGCCGCGCAACAATCTCTCGATTGTTGGTGGGAATACGCGGGTCCGTGCTGATCAGTCCGTAAATAT
Organism: Tardiphaga sp. GW822-FHT04G09; assembly: GCF_058800725.1. Taxonomy (NCBI): domain Bacteria; kingdom Pseudomonadati; phylum Pseudomonadota; class Alphaproteobacteria; order Hyphomicrobiales; family Nitrobacteraceae; genus Tardiphaga; species Tardiphaga sp. GW822-FHT04G09. The sequence continues at coordinate 68,820 of NZ_JBXAMO010000026.1, forward strand.
CCCTGGGGTCGAAGCGCGGCTCACGCGTCGGCGCCACGTTCCACCGTTGCGCGGGAATGTCACCGAGATTGGCGACGATATCGCGGGTAATCGCAATCGCGTGGCTGTCGCTTTCCGCCAGATGGTCGGTGACGCCACTGACGCGGCTGTGCATTTCACCTCCGCCGAGCGCTTCTACGCCGACCTCTTCCTTGGTCGCGGCATAGACGAGTTGCGGTCCGCCCAGGAACATGGCGCCCTGATTGCGAACAATGACGGTCTCGTCGCAGAGCGCCGGCATGTAAGCGCCGCCGGCGGTTGAGGGCCCGTGGACGATTGCGATCTGCGCGATACCCTCGCTCGACATCCGGATCTGGTTATAAAAGATCGATCCGAACTGTCCGTCGTCGGGAAAAATGTTGGGCTGGTCCGGCAGGTTGGCGCCGCCGGATTGCACCATGGTGACGCAGGGCAGGCGGTGTTGCCAGGCGAATTTCTGCGCGCGAACGTGCTTCTTGCAGGTGATGCCGTAGTAGGTGCCGCCTTTCACCGTGGCGTCGTTGGCGATGATCATGCAGGCACGGCCCGATATCATCCCGACGCCCGTAATAATGCTGCCGCCAGGCGGCACGCCGTCGTACATGCCTTCGCCCGCAAGCTGGCAAAATTCGAGGAACGGCGAGCCGGGATCGAGCAGAGCGGCGATCCGTTCACGCGGCAGCAGCTGCTTGCGCTCCTTGTGCAACTGACGGGCACGTTCGGGGCCACCCAGCCGTGCCGCCGCGCGGCGCTCATGTAGATCGGCGATTCTCACGCCGTAAGCGTCCCGGTTGCGGCGATACTCTTCGCTCGCAACGGACACGTCGGACTTCATGAGAGACATCTCAGATAACTTTCCTGATTGAGCGCGTCTTGAGAAATTCGTCGTTGCTTTCGGGCCGTACTTCAATAGCTGCGAGGTAAGCCCATCACATGCTCGCCGATGTAATTAAGGATCATTTCGCGATTGAGCGGGGCGGTCTTCAGCAATCGCACCAGCGGGTAGATATCGAAGATTCCGTATTCCTTGGTAAAGCCGTTTCCACCGAAGCACTGCAGCGCAGTATCAACGGCCTTGATGCCGGCATCAGCGGCAGCGAGCTTGGCCATGTTGGAGAATTCGCCGGCTTCGCGGCCCTGATCGAAGATCCAGGCGGCCTTCAACGTCATGAGCGATGCCAGCTCAACATCGGTGCGGGCGCTTGCCAGCGGATGCTGCAAGCCCTGATAAGATCCGATTGGCACGTTGTTGAAAACCCGGCGCTCCTTGGCGTATTCGACTGCGCGGTTCAGGGCATAACGGCCGAGACCGCAGGAAATCGAACCGACGAGAATACGTTCGGGATTAAGGCTCTTGAATAGAATGCCAAATCCTTTGTCGACCTCGCCAACGATGTCTTCCGGCCCGAGATCGACATCATCGAAGAACAGCTGCCATTGTGTTTCCGGGGCGGGAATGCTCACCGGAATGTATTGCTTCTCCACCCCCTTCGCTTTCAGATCAACCACAAACAGGGTGAAGCCATCGGTTTTCTTCTGAACCTCGGTGTGCGCTGTCGTTCGCGTCACCACCAGCGCGTAGTCGGCACCATCGGCGTCAGTAATAAATGTCTTCTGACCACTCAGCGCGAAGCGATTGCCGCGCTTCTTTGCCACGGTGGACGTACGAATCGTGTTGGTCCCTGCGTCGGGCTCAGTGATTGCGAAGCAAAAGCGCGTCTTGCCGCCACACGCGTCGGGCAGATAGCGCATCTTCTGCGCCTCGCTGCCGTATTTGGCCATGAACCCTAAACTCATCGCGGCACCCACGACAAGATTGAGCAGTGGAATGCCGTTGTTCGACAATCCCTCAAGGAACAGGTGCATCTCGACCATGCCTTGTCCCGATCCGCCGTATTCCTCAGGCACCATCGTTCCGACGAAGCCATCCTCCGCAACCTTGCTGTAAAGGGCTTGAGGGAATACGTGCTTGTCGGCGCATTCCATCCAGTATTTGCGATCGAATTGCTTCGCGACCATATCGCCGTATTCGTAAATTTGCATCTGCTCGTGCGTAAGATCAAAGTCCATGTTGGAACTCCGCCGCCGGCCGAAACCTGCGTTGTCCTAAGTTGAGAATTGGAAACCCTCTAGGGAACGTCGTCGAATCGTTGTTTAGGAGGCAGCCGGCTGTCGGTCGGCAGCATCGATTGCTAGCTATCTTTAAGCGGAAACGCCTAGAATTTCAACCTAACAATCGTTCGAAAATGAACAAATGTTAGAAATTCGTTGAAAGACGATCAAGCCTACATTTATTGGCTTGCGATTAGTTTTGGGGACTCTAATTTACCGTGATGACATCCGCTGTCGCGACAGAATCGACCGAATTCCAGCTCAATCGCGCGCATTATCTGGCCCGGCCCGGATCGCCGAGCTTCACAGGCGCCGGGCGGAAGCGCCAAGGCGCGTGCTTGCATACATCGCGTGGGCAACTGCTGCCGCGGGAACGCATCGCGGGGCTCATCGATGCCGGTTCGCCCTTTCTCGATTTCGGCTATTTGGCCCGCGAGGGGATGTACGACGGGGTTCCTCCGGGTGCGACAATTATTACCGGGGTTGGGCAGGTCTGCGGCCGCAGTTGCATGCTCATCGGCAATGACGCGACCGTCAAGGGCGGGACGCTGTTCGGTATGACGGCGAAAAAGCACACCCGCGCCCAACTGTTGCATGGCAGCATCGGCTGCCCTGCATCACATGGTGCAGTCTGGCGGTGGCTTCTTGCCGGACTTGCCAATATCTTTCCGGACGAAGGGCAGGCCGGATCGATCATGTACAATCAAGTGAAGATGTCGGTATCGCGCAGATCGCCATCGATAGTCATGCGCTGGCGATCGCGCGCAACATTGTCGCCAATCTTGGCGAGCCGCCACAATTGCGCTGGACACCGCAAGAACCCGAAGCGCCATGTTACGCTCCGGAAGAAATCTACGGGATTGTCAGCGCCAACAAGCGCATTCCCACGGACAATCGGGAAATCGTGGCGCGTCTCATCGACGGCAGCCGTTTTCAGGGATTCAAGCATCTATACGGCGAAACCATGATGTGCGGGTTCGCCCGCATCAACGGCTTTGAGATAGGCATTCTGGCCAACAACGGTGTGTTGTTCTCGGAAAGCGCGATCAAGGGCGCGCACTTCATCGAATTGTGCTGCAAGCGCGATATCCGCTACTGTTTCTGGTCGACGTCTCGGGCTTTATGGTCGGCTCCGCCGTCGAACGGCAGGGAATTGCCAAGCATGGCGCGATGTTCATGACTGCGATGGCGTGCGCCGATGTACCAAAATACACCATCATCACCGGCGGCTCATATGCGGCGGCTTATTTCGCAATGCTGGGTCGTGCATTCAAGCCCAACGTTGGCCGAGTGCCCACGCGGCTTTGATGGGGCTCCGAGCAGGCCGCGACGACGCTCGCGATGGTGCGCGACAACATTCACCACCGCGAAGGTACATCCTGGACCGACGAGAAGCGCGAGGAATTCAAGCAACCAATCCCTAGTACTACTGCATCACAAATTTTGTCGCGACGTTTTTTTGACGATCGAGGCCGCGCAGCATGGACACCGCGACAAGGACTTGACGAGCGCGACGATCAAGCGTCGGCGCATTGTGGCGATTGAGTTTGGGACGTGGCGTTCAGTCCGCAATGGCGGATCCTCTCGGTCGGTAACCGTCGGGAACGGCAAGTTCTTTGAACCATGCCGAGGCACGAGGTCTTGAGGGGGGAATCGTCTCCCTCTCGGAGACCAGAAATCCGTAGGCTGCGATGCACAGTGTGGCGTGATGGTGGAAGCCACGCCATCCTCGTCCTTCGAAATGTCCGAGCCCGACTTCCTGCTTTAGTTCCTGATAATCGCGTTCGATGCGCCAGCGCAGCTTGGCGGTATCGACAAGTTGGCGGAACGCGATGTTTTTCGGAAGGTTCGACAGCCAATATTTGGCCGGCTCCTTCTCGCCTTCGGGCCACTCGATTAGCAGCCACTCTTCCGACCGGCTTTCGGTGAGATTGTAATCGCGGTTCGCGGCCAGAATCCGCACCCGAGCAAAGCGCGAGGACAGCCATTCTGCCGCCCCCTCCCGCCACCGGATCGGGCGCCAGGCGCGCCTGGGTAGGCCGAGAGCAAGTTCCTTGACGGAGACCGGTTGATGCTTGCCGTCGCGGCGCAAGAGCGTCGGTGGCCGACCGGTGCCTGACCACTTTTTTGGCGGCAACGGTCCCGTGCCCGGCACCCACACACTGGTATTCGGCAAGATGCCGGCGACATATTGCAACGCCAGCGCGTTGATGCTGGTGCGCAGATTTGTATTGCAGCCATAACCGGCGTCCATCAGCACCACGCCGCGAGGAAGGCCGGCCTTGCAGGCTGACGTGATCTGCTCAAGCGCGATCTCGGGCTTGGTCTTGAAGCCAATCTCGTCCGGCACCCCCGCCTTGCGCCGACGTTTGTCGTCCCCTGCCCAGTCTTCCGGCAGATACAGGCGATAGGCCGCCGGCAGACTGGCGTGGTGATTGGCGAGAGATAACGACACCGCGACCTGACAATTGTCCTGCTTGCCGAGTTGGCCGCAATATTGCCGCGCTACCCCGACCGAGTGTTTCCCCTTCTTGGGAAAGCCCGTATCGTCGATGATCCAGGCTTCGATCGGCCCGTGCTGCTCAATCTTCGGCAACACCAGTTCGCGGACCTTGGCCAATACCTTCTCGTCCGACCACTTGCCTTCGCCAACAAAATGCAGAAGCGATTGATGCTGTGCCGCCGTTCGCTCCGGCGCCGTAATCGCCGCCATCGGCTCGACGCTCTTGCGCTCGCAAGGCATCATTAGGCCCACACAATAGTCCCGCAGCGGCCTGGCTCGGTCGGCGTGCCCAATCACGCTCGTCAGCCCCTCGACATAACCCGCAAATCGCGATTCAATAGCTTTCGACCGCCGAAGATCCATCTCAGTCTCCAATGCTGAAGCATGAATCTCGCAAGATAAGTGATTCTCTCGATCAAAATCTGCGACTTACTGACTCAGTAGTACTAGCAGTCTGCTGAAAAACCCCTCGCGGCGGCGCTGATTTACTGATTCAATTTGATGGTGAATCGGTGGAGGTCGG